>JAYUDV010000355.1:0-1057 GCA_043739565.1 Chloracidobacterium sp. | reverse complement strand
TAAATTCTCTCTCGGCTTTTCTCTTCGTTCTCTGTGCTCTCTGTGGTAAAAATAACTTAATGAAAATCGCAACCTGGAATGTAAATTCGATCAGGCTCAGGCTTGAGTCGATGATCGAATGGCTGAATAAAACCGGCACGGATGTTTTATGCGTCCAGGAAACGAAAGTCATCGACCAGGACTTTCCATTTCAGGCGATCATAGACGCCGGTTATCACGTCGAGTTTTTCGGGCAGAAATCTTACAACGGCGTTGCGATAATCTCTAAACACGAAATCGAGGACGTGCAAAAAGGGTTTGCGGACGACACCGACGAATCGCCGAAACGCCTGATCGCCGCGACGATAAAAGGCGTTCGGATCGTCAATACATACATTCCGAACGGCACCGAGCTTTGGACGGATAAATTTACGTTTAAGCTCGATTGGCTTCAGCGGCTGAGGCGGGTGTTTGATGACGAGTGTGACTTGAACAAAGACGTTCTTCTCTGCGGTGATTTTAATGTCGCGCCGGACGAACTCGACGTCTGGAGTGTGCCGCAATGGCAGGGCAAGCTGCACTTTTCAAAGCCCGAACGAGCCGCGATCCATCATGTCAAACAATGGGGATTTGTCGACGCGTTTCGTAAAATGAATGGCGATCTTCAGGAATTTTCATGGTGGAATTACCGCGAAGGCGCGTGGCAGCGAAATCAAGGTCTGCGAATCGACCACATTTGGGTCTCACCGCCGCTCGCCGATAAATGCACCGGCTGCTGGATCGACAAGGAACCTCGTTCCGGGGAACGCCCGTCGGATCACACGCCGGTCGTTGCCGAATTCAAATAACTTAATTAACCGTCGATGAAAAGAAGTAAGATCGCGAGAATCGTAATGTTTTTAGCCTCTGCAATTGCTGTCATCGTCATTGTGGCCGTCGGATTTGTGTATCTGGCGCCAGAGACAGCCACGCGCTTTTTTATTAGTAGAGTTCTTTGAAAAACCTCCGACTATTTTACAAAGGAAATAGTAAAATAGGGAGCATGAAAAGCAAACAGTTAAGTTTGATGGATGCGGTA
>JAYUDV010000354.1:0-8332 GCA_043739565.1 Chloracidobacterium sp. | reverse complement strand
ATCGAGCTGATCGCTCCGATCGCCATGGAAAAAGGCCTCCGCTTCGCCATCCGCGAAGGCGGCCGCACAGTCGGTGCCGGTACCGTTTCGGATATTGTGGAATAGATAACAGTAGTCGGTTGCCGGTTGTCAGTTGTCAGAAAGATTCTGATGCCGACAACTGACTACTGACAACTGACAACTGAGAAAAGATATGCCAAGAGATAACATTATTTTGCAGTGCACTGAGTGCAAAGAGCGTAATTACGTGACGACAAAGAATAAAAAGAACACGCCGAACAGGCTTGAGCTTAAAAAGTTTTGCCGCCGCTGCCGTTGCCACAGGCTGCACAAGGAAAACAAATAGTTGATAGTTAAAAGTGGATAGTGGAAAGTGTGAGATCTTTTCTTCACTTTCCACTTTCAACTCTAAACTGTTCATTAAAGTTTAGGGGTATGGTGTCAATGGTTAGCATGGAGGTCTCCAAAACCTTAGGTCCGGGTTCGAGTCCTGGTACCCCTGCCAACTTATAGGAGAAACAAGCAAGTGTCAGAAATGGTCGCCCCGATTGAGGGAAAACATAAAGATGGAATTGGCGAGTTTGTAAAAAAGACTCGTGCCGAACTGGACAAAACGTCCTTTCCGTCGTCGAGCGATGTTCAGAGCACGACGATCATTGTCATCATCAGCGTTATCTTCTTCGCGGCCTACCTATTTTTGGTAGATCGGGCGTGGGTATATATTTTGGAAGTACTTACATGGGTGATCAATAAGATCGCCGGAGTATAGAAGGTAACTCAAGATGAAGCAGTGGTATTTTATCCACACCTATTCGGGGCATGAGAACAAGGTGGTCGAAAGCCTCTACGCCAGGATCCGCGATATGGAACTGGTCGAGCAGATCACGTCCGTTTTGCTGCCGAAAGAAAAGGTCGTCGAGATGCGCGGCAACAAGGAGTATGTTTCTGAGCGGATGTTTTATCCGGGTTACGTACTGGTCGAGGTCGAGTGTGACGAAAAGGGAAAAATTCCCGATAACGTCTTTCACGCGATCAAATCGACGCCGAAAGTGACGGGATTTTTGGGCGGAAAAACGCCCACGCCTCTGACACAGGCTGAGGTTGACCAGATCGTTCGCAATATCGAGGTCGCGACCGAAAAGCCGAAACCGAAGTTTACATACGAGGTTGGCGAGGTTGTGAGGATCAAGTCGGGGCCGTTTGCGAGCTTTACCGGCAAGGTCGAAGAGATTAATGAGGACAAGGCAACGCTCAAGGTTTCGATCACTATTTTTGGCCGCTCGACGCCGTACGAATTGACGTTTTTAGAGGTAGAAAAGGTTACGTTTGCAGAAGAAGAATGAGAGGCGTGAATCGTAAATCGTAAATCGTAAATGGAAAAGCCGTAACGATTCACGATTCACGATTCACGATTTACTAGAGAATGGCAAAGAAGATAGAAGGTTACATTAAGTTGCAGATTCCCGCCGGTAAGGCGAATCCGGCGCCGCCGATCGGCCCCGCACTTGGCCAGCACGGCGTGAATATCATGGAGTTTTGCAAGGCGTTTAACGCCAGAACGCAAAACGACGACCCGGATATGAAGATACCGGTCGTGATCACGGTTTACGCGGATCGCTCGTTCACGTTTGAAACGAAAACACCGCCCGCTGCCGATCTGCTTAGAAAAGCATCCGGCATCGCAAAGGGTTCGGGTAAGGCCAATAAGGAAAAGGTCGGATCCGTCTCGAAAGCCCAGATCGAAGAGATCGCCAAAAAGAAAATGGTCGATCTCAACACGACAAATCTGGCGGCGGCAATGAAGACGATCGAGGGAACGGCAAAGTCGATGGGACTTACAATTCAGTGAAAAGTGAAAAGTGAAAGTGAAAGTGGAAAGATTTCTTATTCACTTTTAACTTTTAGTTTTTCACTAGGGAGGGAATCGCGAGATTCCCGTTAATACCTGGAGGTAAAATGAAAAGAGGCAAGAAATATCTTGCGGCTCTCGAAAAAGTCGAGCCGCATAAAAAGCATACGCTTGAAGAAGCGGTCTCGAAATTGAAAGAGATCGCATTCGCAAAGTTTGACGAAACCGTCGAATTGACAATGTGGCTCGGCGTTGACCCGCGAAAGGCCGATCAGCTCGTCCGCGGAACGATCGTTCTGCCGCACGGCTTGGGCGGAGCGGCCAAGGTGGTCGTTGTTGTCGCTCAGGGTGACAAGATTCGCGAGGCCGAAGAAGCCGGTGCGGACCTTGCCGGCGGTGACGAACTGGTCGAAAAGATCAAAGGCGGTTGGCTCGATTTTGACGCACTGATCGCGACGCCCGACATGATGGGCAAGGTCGGTCAGTTGGGCAAGCTCCTCGGTCCTCGAGGGCTGATGCCGAATCCGAAAACAGGAACGGTAACGATGGATGTTAAAACCGCCATCGAGGAAACCAAGGCCGGTAAGGTCGAGTATCGCGTTGATAAAACCGGCGTTATTCACTCGCCGGTCGGTAAAGTGTCGTTTGACGACGCGAAACTCGCCGAGAATACACGTGTTTTGATCACCGCAGTAATGAAGGCAAAACCGACCACGGCAAAGGGCCGTTATTTGAAAAAAATCAACTTGGCGGCGACCATGAGCCCGGGCGTTTTACTCGACGAGCTCGCGTACGTTTAAGTGAGGAGCGAGTCAGTAGCCCGCACGTGAGTAAGGGCGAAACCGAAATAAAATAATGAAAACGAGAGAAACAAAACAGAACGATCTAGTCGCCCTCACGGAATCGCTGCAGAATTCTAAATCTGCAATGGTAGTCAGCTTTTCGGGCGTGACGGTCCAGAAGGATCAGGAATTTCGCAATTCCCTGCGTGAAGCAGGCGCGAAATACGAAGTCGTAAAAAATACGCTGGCACGGATCGCAGTTAAGGGAACGCAGTTTGAAGACGTAGGTGAGTTTTTCAAAGGTGTGACCGCGATAGCGTGGACCGATAATGATCCTGTTGTTCTTACGAAAGCAATTTCGAAGTTCATGAAGGACAACGCCGATATTTATACGTTCAAAACGGGCGTAATCGATGGCCGCCTTGTCGATCTGACGCAGCTCATGACAATCGCAAACCTGCCGTCAAAAGACGAGCTTATTTCCAAGCTTTTGTGGGTGCTCAACAGCTCGGCGCAGCGAATCGTCACGGTCCTCAATGCCGTGCCGCGTGATTTGGCCGTCGTGATCAAACAGATCGGCGACACCAAGCCGGCACCACCGGCAGAAGTTAAAGCTGAAGCACCGGCTCCGGCACCTGCCGTCGAAGAAGTCGCACCTGTCGAAGCGGAGGTTTCGGCGGATGCCCCGGCGGAGGAAACACCTGCGGTCGAAGCCGCTGCGGACGAAAGCCCAGATGCTCCGGTCGAGGCTGCTCCGTCAGAAGAAACGGCGGAGGCAGTTGCAGAACCGGCTGAAGCGGTTGCCGCGATGGAAACAGAAGCCGCTTCGGAGACTGCGGCAGCGGCCCCCGACGATCAGGCGGAAGCGATTACGGAACCGGAATCTTCGAACACCGAAACCGAAGCCGCCGCAGAACGGGCCGCAGAGGACCCGGATGACAAAGCCGAGGAAATTTTAGAGGCCGCCCCCGAAGTCGATGCTTAGGGAAGGTCGGAATAAAAAGTTTGAATTTCAAATTTAAGATTTGAAATACAAAAAGCCGTACTCAAGGAAACGAGCGAGGATGATTTGTCAGGTCATTCACGCGGCTCGGACAAAGAATAAAGGTGATGCAACCCTGCATTCAGCGTCCCGTGGGTTCTAGCGGCTGACAACAAAGCCGTTAATCGTAAATAGTAAATCGTGAATAGAAAGAGCACGATTAACGATTTTCGATTGACGATTTACGAATAGAAAAGAACCCTTTTGGAGGAATAGATAAAAGTCATGGCAGTTACAAAAAATGATGTAGTTGAGTATTTAAAAGGTATGACGCTTCTCGAAGCGTCTGAATTGGTCAAAGAACTCGAAGAAGTTTTCGGCGTTTCGGCCGCTGCGGCCGCCGCACCTGCCGCAGCCGCTGCTGCCGGTGGTGGCGATGCCCCCGCTGCTGAAGAGAAAGATTCGTTTGACGTCGTATTGACCGCCGCCGGCGGCAACAAAATCGCCGTTATCAAGGTCGTTCGCGAAGTCGTTGCAGGCCTCGGCTTGAAAGAAGCCAAGGATATTGTTGACGCCGCTCCGAAGGCGATCAAAGAAGGCGTTTCTAAGGCAGAGGCCGACGAGATCTCGGCCAAATTGACCGAAGCAGGCGCTACCGTCGAGCTTAAATAGCAAAACACTCGCATGGGACGCCGTTGTAAAAGGCGGTGTCCCTGCGTTTGTATTTGTTAAAATTTATTGATAAACTAACCGGTTCGCACTCTGTCTTAATTTTTGGGGTTGCGATCACCGGATTGGTCGGATCGGAAACTTGTTTTTTTTATCATAGTTTCCGTTGGTTTAGACACGATATTTGTCGCAAGAGAGTGGAGAGTTGGTGTCTCTTTTTGGCACGCTCGGAAAACTAGAATTAAGCAAATAACTGCTTATAAGCGGTCTGGGTAGACTTTACCTAGGGCCGCGTTTGCCGTCTCTACCCACGAGGGATTTTCGGGGGGAGGTTTACTTTACGGGAATCGTAACAGCAAAGCCCACGAAAATCAACAAGTATTTATAGCCCGCTATTAATTATATGATCAACAATCCTCTACAAAGCAACTCAGCCGGACTCGGGAAACGCACAAGTAAAGCGCCCGAGCGGGTGGACTTTTCCAAAATCTATACGTCGGCGCAGATCCCGAATCTGATCGAGGTCCAACGCGAATCCTATAACCGGTTTTTGCAAATGGATCTAATTCCCGAAGAACGGGATTACGTCGGGCTCCAGTCCGTTTTTGCGTCGATCTTTCCGGTGTCGGATTTTCGCGAGACGGCGATGCTCGAATACGTCGAGTATCAGATCGGCAACTGGCAGTGCAAATGCGGCAATCTCGAAGGTCTCGAGCATCTGCGTGCAAACTGTAAAAACTGTAGCGCCAAGATCAAGGTTGATCCGTTCAACCCGGCCGAAGTGCTCTGCAACAATTGCGGCACGTTCAACGCTGTTCGCCCGAATCTCTGCAACAACTGCGGCGAGCCGGTCGGCCTCAAGCACAAGCACGATCAACAGGAATGTCAGGAACGCGGAATGTCATACAGCGTCCCGCTCAAGGTGAAAATCCGCCTGACGGTTTATGACAAAGATCCGGAGACCAACGTCTCGACGATCCGCGATATTAAGGAAGAAGACGTATTCTTCGGCGAGATCCCGCTGATGACCGATAACGGCACGTTTATTATTAACGGCACCGAGCGCGTCATCGTCTCGCAACTCCACCGTTCGCCGGGCGTGTTTTTTAAGGGCGACCGTGACGAATATCTTGCAAAGATCATCCCGTACCGCGGTTCGTGGGTCGAATTTGAATACGACCAAAAGGGAATTCTGCACGCGCGGCTCGGCAAGCGAAAGATTATCGCGACTGTCTTCTTAAGAGCGTTGGGCCTATGGCTAAATCCGCAGATCGACATGAAAACCGTGTCGGACAGCATCCTGGAAGAGGTAGTAAAGAATGCCGAATATTCGAATGCAAATGTTCTAAGTCTCTTTTACGTTACCGATGAGGTCATTTCCGAGAAGGGCAAGCTTTTCATTAAGGTTCCTGAAACCGGCGAAACACATCTAGTCGGGATGCGTGCCGAAGAGGACATTAAGGACAAAAAAGACGAAGTTACGCGAAAGGGCAAAAAGGTAACGAAATCCGCTATCGCCGATCTTCGCCGGATGGGCAAAGGTAAGGTTGAGGTAAATGCCGCCGATTTTGAGGCCGCGCACGCACTCGAAGATGTAGTCAATACCGATACCGGCGAGGTCATCATCGAATCGAATACCGAGATTGTTGCCGGCAAATTGCAGCAGATAATCGAGGAAGGCATCTCGAGCTTTAAGGTATTTTTTCCGAAACGAGACATAATTGGCGAGGTCATAGCTTCGACGTTGAGAAAAGATCCGATCTCAAAGCCGGTCGATGCATTGCTCGAGATCTACCGCAAAATGCGACCGGGCGACCCGCCGACCGTGCCGACGGCGTACCGTTTGCTCGAGGGTATGTTTTTTGACACACGCCGGTTTGACCTGTCGCGTGTCGGGCGTCTGAAATTCAACATTAAGATGGGCCGGCCAGAGCGCGACCGGATCACCGATCAGCTGCTTGATCCAAAAGATTTTATCGAAGTAGTGAACTACTTACTTCGAATGAAGAGAGACAGTGAGAATTTTGGCCAGGACGATATCGATCATCTCGGCAACCGCCGCGTCCGCGCGGTGGGCGAATTGCTCGAAAATCAGTTTCGCATAGGCCTCGAACGCATGGAACGAGCGATCAAGGAGAAGATGTCCATTCAACAGGATATGTTCACCACGATGCCGCGTGACCTTGTAAATGCCAAGCCGGTAACGGCCGCCGTTCGTGAGTTTTTTGGTTCGTCGCAGCTTTCGCAGTTTATGGATCAGACCAATCCGCTGTCGGAAATTACGCATAAACGACGCTTGTCGGCGCTCGGACCAGGCGGGCTTTCGCGTGAACGCGCCGGATTTGAGGTTCGCGACGTTCACCCGACGCACTACGGCCGCATCTGTCCGATCGAGACGCCTGAGGGTCCGAACATCGGATTGATCTCGTCGCTCTCGTGCTTTGCGCGTATCAACGAATTCGGCTTTATCGAATCGCCTTATCGTAAGGTAGTCGATGGCCGCGTGATCGAATATGTGAGGATCCACAATGGCGGCGATACGAAATTCAAGCCGCGCGAGCACGTACCATTAGAGGATGTCGAGGCGGCGAATAGTAAGATCAAGGGTGGCCAGCAAGCCGACTTTGAGCCGTGGCCGTTTTATCTGACGGCCTGGGAAGAGGACAAATGGATCATCGGCCAGGCGAATATTGAGCTTGACAGCAAGGGCAACATCGTCAACGAGCGCAACGCCGCCCGACAAAAGGGTGAATTTATCACCGCCGACCGTATGGAGACGCAGTATATGGACGTGTCGCCCAAACAGCTCGTTTCGGTCGCCGCGTCGCTCATCCCGTTCCTCGAAAACGACGATGCCAACCGAGCGCTCATGGGTTCGAACATGCAGCGTCAGTCCGTGCCGCTCCTCTGTGCCGAGTCGCCGTATGTCGGAACCGGTATGGAAAAGATCGCGGCCCGCGATTCCGGTGCGGTGGTTATCGCCAAACGTAACGGCGTTGTCGATTACGTAGATTCCGAACGCATAATCGTCAAAGCCGATCATCAGGTCGACGGCACGATCTCGCGTGAGGTGACAGCCGATATTTACTCGCTCGTTAAATTTAAGCGTTCTAATCAGAACACTTGTATCAACCAGCGGCCGATCGTTCAGGTTGGCGAAAGCGTAAAGAAAGGACAGGTTATTGCTGACGGTCCATGTACCGATCGCGGCGAACTCGCTCTCGGTCGCAACGTGCTCGTGGCATTTATGCCGTGGCGCGGTTACAACTTTGAGGACGCGATCCTCGTTTCCGAAAAGCTCGTCAAGGACGACTACTACACTTCGATCCATATCGAGGAGCTTGAGATCGAGGCCCGCGATACCAAACTCGGACCTGAGGAGATCACGCGTGATATTCCGAATATTGGCGAGAATATGCTCCGCGATCTTGACGAATCCGGCATTATCCGCATCGGCGCACAGGTCAAACCGGGTTCGGTTCTGGTAGGTAAAGTTACGCCAAAGGGCGAAACGCAGTTGACGGCCGAAGAGAAATTGCTTCGGGCCATCTTTGGTGAAAAGGCCGGCGACGTTAAGGATGCTTCCTTGACCTGCCCGCCGGGAATCGACGGAACGGTCGTCGACGTCCAGATCTTTACTCGCAAGGGTCAGGACAAGGACGAACGAAGCTTAGACATCGAGGGAATGGAGGAAGAAGATTTTCACCGCGATCTCGACGACGAAATTCGCATCCTACAGGAACAGCGTGACGAGCGCATCTACGAGCTTTTTGACGGCCGCAAGCTGACAAAAGACCTCGTTGACGGCAAAGACGTGCTGCTCAAAAAGGGAGACACGCTTAACCGCGAAAAGCTCGAAGGCATAGACACAAGGATGCTGCGTAAGGCTGAGGTCGCGTCAGGGTCGATCGACATTATCGGTGAGGTCAAGGAATACGAGCAGCGTACCGAACGCCAGATCAACATCTTGCGTGACATCTACGACGAAAAGATCACCAAGCTCAAGCAGGGCGACGAATTGCCGCCGGGCGTGATCAAGATGGTCAAGGT
>JAYUDV010000353.1:0-8371 GCA_043739565.1 Chloracidobacterium sp. | reverse complement strand
GGCCGCGTCTTCTTCGCAAACGCTCCCGGCACTTCGGCTTCAATAAGTTTTTTTACCTGTTCCAGCGTTATAGCTGCTGCCTCGTCCGCTGTGGAGCGCGTGCCATCGGCTTTTTTCGGTACTGAAATAATCTTTTTGCCAAATTTGATGACAGGTCCCCACCGGGCATTCTCGAGCGATATTTTTTCATCCTCCCAGCGCTGTATGTAACGGTTTTCTTCTTTGCTGACCTTTGCTTCAATAAGTTCGTTCATCTCGGCTTGGGTCAGGTTCGCAAAATCGTACCTACGAGGCACGTTGATGTACAAACCGTCCCATTTTATAAAAGGCCCGAAACGTCCAGTTCCTTTTGTGATCGGTTTACTGTCAAACTCACCAACAGGAGCATCCGCCACTTGTTTAGCTTGTATAAACTCGATCGCTTTTTCCGTGTCCACGGTCGCAAGGTCGGTGCCGCGTGGTATGGAGACAAATTCATCACCCCATTTTACATAAGGCCCGAAGCGGCCAATGCTCACAGACAATTCTTTGCCGTCATAACTGCCCATCGCGTCCTGCAGTTTAAATAGGCCCAGCGCTTCTTCAAAAGTTATGGTCTCGATGCTCTGTCCCGGTGGAACTTTTGCAAATCTCGGCTTCTCCTCTTCTGTTGCGCTGCCGATCTGTATGATCGGGCCATAGCGTGCCATGCGGGCAACAACTGGTTTGCCGCTGTCCGGGTCGGTGCCCAGTACCCTTTCGCCCTTAACACGCTCTGCATTTTCGATGGTGTTGTCGACGTCCTTTTTGAAGGGGCCGTAAAACTCCTCGAGCATGTCGTTCCACTTCAGCTTGCCGTTAGCTACCTCATCGAACTCGCCCTCGATCTTGGCAGTGAAGCCATAATCCATGATGGCGTCAAAATGTTGTTTCAGAAAATCCGTAACGACGAGTCCTAAGTCTGTCGGAAACAGTTTTGCTTTTTCCGCACCGGTATTTTCAGATTCTTCCCTCTTACTGATGAGATCATTTTTTAATACCAATACGCGAAAAGCCCTCGGCGTACCTTCTTTTTCTCTTTTTTCTACGTATTCTCTTTTCTGGATCGTAGAAATTGTTGGTGCATAGGTGGACGGGCGGCCAATGCCGAGCTCTTCTAATTTTTTTACCAAGGATGCTTCGGTGTATCTTGGCTGAGCACGGCTGAACCGCTCCGTTGCTCTGAGTTCAAACAGCGGCAATGACTGTCCGACCGCCACCCGCGGCAACAGACCCTCGGATGATTCTTCCTGTTCGTCCTCATCTTTATCTTCTCGATACACTTTCAGAAATCCATCGAATTTTAACACTTCTCCAGAAGCGGTTAATTCTTCTTTATTCGTGGAAATTTCTATATTGACTGTAGTTTTTTCTAACTCAGCGTCGGCCATTTGCGAGGCCATCGTTCGCTTCCAGATCAGTTCGTATAACTTTTGCCATTCCTCTTCCTTGATTGTTGTGGCACTCGTGTAGGTTGGGCGAATAGCTTCGTGAGCTTCCTGTGCAGATTCGTTTTTATTTTTGAATTTGCGAAACTGTTGATATTTTTCGCCAAAAAGGCTGCTCACCGTTTGCGTAATGTCGTCCAGGGCTGTAGCGCTCAGGCTTACGCTATCCGTCCGCATATAGGTAATATGACCATTTTCATAAAGCTTCTGGGCGATCTGCATGGTTCTCGCCACACCGTAACCTAGTTTTCTTGACGCCTCCTGCTGCAACGTCGAGGTGGTAAATGGCGGGGCCGGAGTACGTTTACCAGGTTTCACACGTACATCGGTGACTTTGTATTTAGCGCCGATACATCCCTTCAAAAACGATTCTGCATCTTCAGCACTGTTCTGTTTTCTTCCTTCGGCTTTGAATGTTACGGCTTTTCCGGTTATATCATCGGCAATAAATAGTCCTTCGATTTTGAAATGACTTACTTGTTGAAAGGCGTTGATCTCGCGTTCCCGATCGGCGATAAGGCGTACCGCGACACTCTGGACACGGCCGGCGCTCAGGTTTTTATTGCTCGTACTGATCTTGCGCCACAGCACAGGGCTTAATTCAAACCCGACTATGCGGTCCAGCACCCGACGCGCCTGCTGCGCCATTACCAGGTTCATATTCACCGTGCGCGGATTCTTTACAGCCGCTTCTATCGCAGGTTTAGTGATCTCATGAAAAACGATCCGTTTGGTCGTTATAGGATCAAGACCCAGCACCTCACACAGATGCCAGCTTATAGCTTCTCCCTCACGGTCTTCGTCCGTTGCCAGCCATACTTCATCCGATTTTTTCGCCAACGACTTCAGTTCATTTACAACCCTTTTCTTATCTTCAGGGACAATATAACTTGGTAGAAAATCATTTTCGATGTCAATACCCATGCCGGCCTTTTCAAGGTCGCGGATATGGCCATAGCAACTATTCACCTGAAAATCTTTTCCAAGGATCTTTTCAATGGTCTTTGCTTTTGCAGGGCTTTCAACTATTAACAGATTCTTTGACATATTTCAGTGTGGTATTTAGCAAGGTTCTGATGAAGTGGTCGATATATATGTGCCCGAAATGTTTCAGGTGTTTGCCTTACTAGATACTCAAAGCCGGATACTATTTTGTTGCCTTCGCATTTGCGGGCGATTCTACTATTACTAAGCTTTTACCCATTTTGGAAAAAAATAGTCAGAGGCGTTTTGCACTCTGACCTTTTGACTTCTATCACCTTGATTGTATGTCTGTCAATGCATGTGCTGATTTATCGAATTTTACGCGAATCTCAAAATTCGCCTTTCTCATGCCCGCCTCGCGTAATGCTTCCCCGGCAAAACCCGAATAAGATCGCGGATATCCAGAGCGACTAATGCAGTATTGAGATCGCCAAATGATAGCCCGCTCGTTTCAAGCAAAATGTCGATCTGCGTCGATTCGTCAGACGTCAAAAGCGTCCATATTTTGCGTTCATTTTCGGTCATATCCGCCGGAATCAAGTCAGGTTGTCGCTTCGCTGTCTCAGGAGTGTCTTTCTCAATCTTGGGCGGCAGTATCGCGGCAGAAATTTCGCTTGGCAGTTCGGCGACGACATCCTGCCATTGCTGGACTAATTTAGCGCCGCTTTTGATAAGGTAATTTGTCCCAAACGAGTTACCGGATGTGATATTTCCGGGCACCGCCATGACCTCGCGATTTTGCTCCATCGCGAGTCTTGCGGTAATAAGCGAACCGCTGCGTTCGGACGCTTCGACGATCAATACACCTAGACTCAGCCCGCTTATGATTCGGTTTCGGTATGGAAAGTTGTCCTTTAACGGCGGCGTTCCGAGTGGGAACTGCGAAACGACCGCCCCGCCCGATTCCAAAATCTCACGTACCAGCCCCGTATTTTCTTTTGGATAAACGCTGTCGATGCCAGTGCCCATCACCGCGACAGTCTTTCCATTTCCGCGCATCGCGCCGCGATGTGCCGCCGTGTCGATGCCGCGAGCGAGGCCCGAAACAACCGTTATGCCGCGCGACGCCAGATCGCGGGCGAGCATCTCCGACGCATTTTCGCCATAGGTTGAGCACATCCGCGAGCCGATCACGCCAACCGCCGGTAGATCGAAACACGACTGCCAATCGCCCTTGACATAAAACACCGGCGGCGGGTCGTCGATCTCACGAAGTAAAGCCGGATAGCTGCCGTCATCGAGGATGAGCACATCGCCGCCAAGTTGTTTTACGCGGTCGAGTTCGGTTGCGGCTATTTCGTGAAACTCGCGTTTTATGATGCTCTCGATCGTCTCTGGCTTTAGCCGCATTGATTCAAGCTCGGCCCGCCGCGCGTGAAAAACAGCATCCGCCGAGCCAAACCGCTCAAGCAGTTTAGTCGCGGCCCTTGGTCCAACTCCCGGCGTCATATTTAACGAGATCCAAGAAATCATAGAAATAACGCGTCTGCCTACGGCAAACTGCTTACCGCCAACTAACCTTTGGCGGAGGCGTGTGGGAGTCGAACCCACTTGAGAAACGCTCTCGCGCTCTCACAACGGTTTTGAAGACCGCGCCCATCACCGGACAAGTTGCGCCTCCTTGTAAGAATATTGGAACACGGATGAACACAGATTGGACGGATTACCACGGATATGACTTTTCTATCCGTGGTAATCCGCTTGATCCGTGTTAATCCGTGTTCCATTCCTTTAATCAGACATCAAAAGTAACGTAACCAAAGTCGCGCGTTTCGCTATATCACTCACCAAAATATGCTCGGTTAGCATGTGCGCCCCGGCACCAGAAATCCCCAAACCGTCTAGGATAGGCACGTCTAAAGCCGCTACAAAGTTGCCATCCGATGCGCCGCCGACCTGCGTTTCGCCAAGCTCGTAGCCGAAACTGGCGGCCACATCACGAGCTTTTTCGTAAAACGCGATAACTGCCGCCGTTCGCTCAAGCGGCGGGCGATTAATTCCGCCTAAAAGCTCGAGCGAAACACGCGAGTTAAACGCGCCAAGCGATCTCAGCTCCATATCCACGCGATCGGCTTCCGCCATCTTGCTAAAACGAACGTCAATCTCGCATTCGGCGTGTTCGGGAATGACATTTGTGGCCGTCCCGCCGTGTATCGTCGTAACGTTTACGGTCGTGCCGATGTCTTGGTTTGCGATGGCGTGTATCTGCTCGATCTGGCCCGCAAGCTCAACAATGGCATTCGCGCCTTTTTCCGGTTCAAGGCCGGCATGGGCCGGTACGCCATGCGCACGCATTTTGTACATGCTCGTGCCTTTGCGGCCGGTCTTTACCCTGCCATCCGCAGACGGCTCAAATACCAGGCAATATGCGGCTTTTGCGGCTTCGCGTTCAATCAGGGGCCGTCCCGTGAAGCTGCCGACCTCTTCGTCGCAAGAGAGCAGGATTGTGATCGGTCGTGCTGGCCGCGTGCCGGTCACCGCAAAAAAACGCAAGGCCTCGAACATCAGCACCACGTTCGCCTTCATATCGAAAATGCCGCAGCCGAAAAATCGGTCACCCTCGATCCGCGTCGGATTTTGAAGATTTGTTCCAAGCGGGTGAACGGTATCTGTATGACCGAGAAGCAGCATTTGGGGCTCATCGGTCTGAAATGTACGGATCAAAACATGATCGCCGAAATCGTCCTCCGAAATGCGTTTAACGGTCAGACCGAGCGCGATATCACGCACATTTTGCTCGATCCAATCGGCAACGACACGGCTCTGGGCGACATTGTAAGATGGCGATTCGATATCGACAATCTCGCGAATGGAATTGATTATCGCATCTTGCCGGCCGTCAAAATATTCGAGGATCTGGTTAGGATTCATTAAAAAGGCCTAGTTGACCGGTGCAGACGCCGGAGCCGGAGCACCGAAAACCTCGTTAAAAAGATCACCCATGCGGTATCCAGCGAGAGCAAGCCGCTCTTCGCCAATTTTCAGAGCCTTTTTCCGGTAGCCGTCAGACGGTTTTTCGTATCGGGTTACCCCGTTGTAAACCTCTGTGGTGGCGATGGCGACACCTTCTTTTTCCCAAACTTCAAACTTTCCGTTTGCGAGGCGGCTTTGCAATTTGGAATACGGATACTCCTTCATTATCATCTGCCCGATCGGATCCAGATAGTCGGCCTCGCACGCATCCGCCGTATTCGGCATGTTTCGTCCGATCACGCCGTCCCAAAACCGGTGGAGATTGTCTGATCTATCTGCCGGCGTTCCCTTGGGCGTTAGCAGGAAAAGGTTGCCGCCCTGATCGCCCGTGTCACCGTCCCGAAACGCCCTGCCCGTGGTGTGCAGCGGTTGATGAAGGTCTCCGATCAGGTGTTCGAGCCAGGCGATTGCGACAGCCTTTTCCTGGTTCGAAGCCGCGCTGCGGATAAGCTTGTCAAACTCGGCCAGCTTTTCCATCAGTTTTCCGCCTTCGGCCGGGCCCTTCAAAAACTCGACCTTACCGTCTTTGACCATCCAAAGATTGTCATAGAAATGCCAATTTCCGTTATTATACTTTTTATACCGGGTGTCAAAATTTTTGTCGCGAATAATGTCCGCCCACGTCGCCACTAGCATAAAATACTCGCGTTTTCGTGTATCCACGCTTCGCGAGCCATATGGTAAATAAAATGTCCCGATCTGCGAATCCTCAGGAGCTGAGAGCAAGATCTTGACCACTCTTTCCCGCACTTCCGGCGTCATCCGCTGCCAGGCAATGTAGGCCGTGATCTTATGGCCCGTCTCATCCCAGGCAAACGCCGGGGCCGACAAACATATCACAGCGGACAAAATCAATAGCATCGGCAAAACACGTCGTAACATTATTATTTTACTCCTGAATCTACTGGCAAGATTCTATCGAATTAAAGGGATAAGAGAAAGTGAGAGGTTTTAGTGAAATAATTTTTTCAAACCTTTTTCTAAAGTATTTCATCATACAGTTGCAAAACTTTTCGGGTATATCGTTCTAGGAAAGGAAAGCAGGCGAAAAATGAGTGCGGCGTCTTAATAAAAGTTATGCAAGCGATTTTGGAACAAAATACAATAGCCGAGCGTGTACTTGATAGAACAAGTAGTTCATTTGGGTCGAAGATAGGTATTTTCACTAAAATATTCGGTTGTTGGCACAAGAAATTGACACGTCCCTTCACGACAAAAAAAGGATCTTACCGAGCTTGTCTCGATTGCGGAGCGAGAGCGGAATTTGACATAAAAAGTTTTAAGACATTGGGGACGTTTTACTATCCCCCGTCGGTGGCGCGTCGACCGTAACTGAGCGAAATCATAATACCCTTCATTTATACCTACCCAATTAAACCTACCGAGTGCGGTTTTCCAAAAAAACCGCACTCTTTCTTTTAAAACACTAAAAACGCGTCAAAAACCCAGCCCGAATATCCGTTATAGCTTGCCCGGCACCAGCGGCCCGTCTTGCGGCCGATGCGCATCGAATTCAGGCAGCCGCCGACCGTTAGAACCGCGCCGTGCGGTATCTGTAGTATGCGCGACCCGGCATCACTGCTAGGAAATGTCCGCAGCGCCAGAAATCCGTCTCCGGGTGAATTTACCCGCGCTGTCGATGTTGCGGCCGGTTGATTTGGCAGTGTAAGCGGAATATTTGCCGGCTGATTGTTGGTTTTTTGCGCGTTTAGCCGTTTTTCGAGATTGGCGATCTGCTCCCGAAGCTCTTCTTTATCGTCCTTGGTGGCTGATGGTGACGGCGTGGCATTCGCGGTGCGTTTTGTCGTGTTGGCAGCTGACGAGATCTCAGGCCGTATGCCGTTGACGTAAAAGACAATACCCAAAACGACCACGATCGCCAAAACAAACAAAAACACAGCCAGCAAAACGAAAAATATTTTTATTCCGCTGCCCGACGATTTGGCGGGAGCGGGCGGATGATAAATCGGAGTCTGGGCGTTTATATTGGGCATTTCCTGCGGTATCTCGACCCTCAATTGGCGTCCCGCGATGGTGTTGGCTATCGTCGCCTGTTCGTCGATAATCGCCATAAGCGGTTTGCCGTCCGCCAGGCAATACGAAAGGGTTTCATCGGTATAAGTCGTTTTGCAGGCCGGGCATTGCTTCATACCGGCTATTTATAGAGCACTTTCAAGCGGATGGCAACCGCCTCGACGGCATATTGCTTTATTTCCACTTGACAGTATTTTGGCCGCATTGTTATTTTACGATTGGTAATTGACTAAGTGGTGATGCGTTGTCGCCGTAGGCGAGAATCGATCAGGCGGTGAAAACTACGTATTCGGCTACCTCAAGCGGCGTCGGATCGGCATGGCTGTATTTTAGGAGAAATGAAATGAACATCGTACTTTGGATAGTCCAGATATTGCTGGCTTTATTATTTTTGTTTGCCGGCTCGATGAAATTTATCATGCCGTACGCGGATATGATCAAAGACGCGCCGGTAGTTTTGCCCTATGGCTTATTCCTCTTTATCGGCGTTTGCGAGATTCTCGGCGGTATCGGCCTCGTCGTGCCCTGGCTGTTAAAGATCAAGCCCGGCTTGACCCCGCTGGCGGCATCTTTGTTGGTGATAATTATGATAGGCGCGACAGTGATTACCGCAATAGGCTCGATAAAAATGGCGATCACTCCGGCGATTGTCGGCCTGCTGTGCGTATTTGTCGCGTGGGGCAGAAAGGGTGCGGCGACAAATTAGAAGCGGATTACTTCGAAATTGGTCGGCCTCGATCCATATTTGGAAGTCGGTCAGGCGTCTGACTTACAGCTATGGCTGGTCGAGCGGCTGTGTAACTCTTTCGTCACTTGGCCTAAAGCCAGCGATCGCGGCAGCCTCGTTGTCATAGACATCGAAAACGGACAGAAGTTTGGTGATCACCATCAGCTCGTTTACGCGTTCGGTCAGA
>JAYUDV010000352.1:0-3273 GCA_043739565.1 Chloracidobacterium sp. | reverse complement strand
CAGCTAAACGTCAAAAAAGGCGACGAGATCATCACCTGCGAAAACTGTACTCGCATTCTCTACGTCCGTGCCCGTGAAGCCGAAGCGACGGCGTAGCTCTGGTTAGGCTTTGTTGAAAAATTAGCCGCGAATAGCACGAATAATACGAATGAATCGATTCGTGTTATTTGTGAAATTTGTGGCTAAATCCTTTTCTCTGCCCTATGTGTTACCTCGTATTTATCTGCTTCATAATAGGTTCGAGCTTCTCGGCCGTATCCGCCCAAAAATCCAATGACGCGATCGCTGCGCAGATCAAATCGCTCAAGGCCGACAAAACGATCACGCTCACCTACGACGCACCGTCGAACACCTCAAAGATAATGGTTCGCGCCGATAATTTCTTGGACTCGGAAGCAAATAAGGCGGGAATTCAAGCGATGAATTTCGGCATGGCATTTTTCTACACGGGAACCGTATTGCAAACGCCGCCCGAGACGCTAAATCTGACATTTTGGGTGCTGACTAAAAAACCGCAATTCGCCGTCGCTAATAAGTGGATCGTTACGCTCAGGCCAGACGCGCTCGATCTCGGCGACGCCCGCTACGCCGCAAAACCGGACGAAAGCATGGAATATCTTAATTTCAAGATCAGCCGAGCGGTTCTCGCCAAGATCGCCGCCGGAACAGGCGTCAAATTTAGACTCGGCACCGCCGATTTCACGTTCACCGCGGCGCACATCGCGATCTTCAAAAACCTCCTTGCGATCTTGGGCGATCATTAAGGCGCAGTTTGTATCATCGGGGTTCTAACAGTATATTGTCTCCATGTCTATACATTTGTCAGCCGCGTTTTCCGGGCCGCGAATTTGCGTCCGTATTGTTTTTCTGTGCATTGCTCTGGCGTTCGTTTCACAAGTTTTTGCGAGCGATAAAAGTGCCGAATTATCGCGTCTCGAACACGAGGCCAGCAATGTTAAGATCGTCCGCGACGATTGGGGCATCGCTCACGTCACGGGCAAAACCGACGCCGACGCAGTTTTTGGCGCGATCTACGCACAGGCCGAGGACGATTTTAATCGGATAGAAACAAATTATCTCAACTCAATGGGCCGACTTGCCGAAGCCGAGGGCGAATCCGCCATTTGGAAAGACCTCCGCATGAAGATCTTTATCGATCCGGTCGCGCTCAAAGCTCAATATGGGACAAGCCCCGCGTGGTTAAAGGCGTTGATGAACGCCTGGTCCGACGGCCTCAATTTCTATCTCGCAAAACACTCGGATGTTCATCCGCGCGTCATTGCGCATTTCGAACCGTGGATGGCTCTCAGCTTTACCGAGGGCAGTATTGGCGGCGATATCGAGTCGATCAATCTCGACCGGCTGGCGGCATTTTACGGAAACACGTCCGTCGCGGCGATCAAAAAAGACGAGGACGAATGGCTAAAAGAACCATCTGGTTCGAACGGCATGGCGATCGCTCCGTCCAATACACGCGACCACCACGCCTTGCTCCTTATCAATCCGCACACGTCGTTTTTTTTCCGCTCCGAGCTGCAGATGACGAGCGGCGAAGGCCTAAACGCCTACGGCGCCTCGACGTGGGGCCAATTCTTTATTTATCAGGGATTTAACGAACACTGTGGCTGGATGCACACATCGAGCGCGGTCGATGCTATCGATGAATTTGTCGAAACCGTTGTAAAAAAAGGCGGCAGCTACGTTTATAAACACGGCGGCGAGGAGCGTCCGGTCACTGCGTCGAACATCACGGTGCCATACAAAACCGTGAAGGGGATGGCCGAGCGGACGTTTATCGTTTACCGCACGCAGCATGGGCCCGTGATCCGGAAAGCGGAGGATGGCAAATGGGTGACCGTCTCGCTGATGAACAAACCGATCGAGGCACTGACCCAGTCGTACACACGGACAAAGGCTAAGAATTACAAGGAATTTAAGCAGATCATGGAGTTGCATTCCGATTCGTCAAATAACACGATATACGCGGACGACGCCGGTAATATCGCGTATTTTCACGCAAATTATATCCCGAGACGTGATACTAAATTTGACTGGACTAAGCCGGTGGACGGCAGCGACGCGGAGACGGATTACAAAGGCCTGCTTGGCGTGGACGAGTCGCCAAATCTGTTTAATCCCACCAGCGGCTGGCTCTACAACAGCAACAACTGGCCGTGGTCTGCCGCCGGTGCCAGCAGCCTGAAACAATCCGATTTCCCAAGATATGTCGATAGCGGCGTCGAATCCGCCCGCGGCCTACACGCGATCCGCGTGCTTGAGAATAAACGGGATTTCACGCTCGAATCGCTAAACACCGCCGCCTACGATAGCTATCTGACATGGTTTGATAAACCACTGCCCGCATTAATCAAAGCATGGGACGGAATGCCGGCGAACGACCCGCTTAAAGCAAAAACCTCCGACCAGATCGCGCTTCTACGTGCCTGGAATCACCGATGGTCGGTCGATTCGGTCGCGACCTCACTTGCCGTGTATTGGGGTGAAGATATTCAACGGCGTGTCCGCACGAATATGCGGCCTCCAAGTGCGAGGCTCGGAGTTGTTTCCCCAGACGAATATATCGCTACGGATGCAAGCCCACGCGAACTGCTGCAATCACTCGCCGCCGCATCCGACAAGCTCACCGCCGATTTTGGCAAATGGCAAACTCCGTGGGGCGAGATCAACCGCTTTCAGCGCTTAAATGACGACATCGTGCATCCATTTACCGACGCGGGACCGAGCATTCCGGTCGGCTTTACATCCGCCGTTTGGGGCTCGCTCGCGTCATTCGGAGCACGTTCATATAAAGGCTCAAAAAAGATCTACGGCACGAGCGGCAACAGCTTTGTTGCCGTCGTTGAATTTGGCAAAACCGTTCGCGCCCACGCTGTCACCGCCGGCGGCGAAAGCGGCGATCCGGCTTCAAAACACTTCAACGACCAGGCCACCCGCTACGCCACCGGCAACCTCCGCGAAGTCTATTTCTATCCGCCGCAGCTAAAGGGCCATACGGAACGCGAATACCGGCCCGGGCGCTAATTACTTCGCCCATTCGTTGGCTGCGTGAATATCCACCTTGACCGGAACTTTTGAGACAAATTCTGCACCGGCACGGAGCATCGCCGATTCGAGGATTTTGGCAATCGCTTCGGCCTCGGCTGCGGCGCATTCGACGACGATCTCGTCGTGGACAATGTTTACAAGCTTTGCGGATGTCGGACGGATGTCATCGTGGAGCAGCCGCAATGCGCGTTTGAGAATATCGGCCGA
>JAYUDV010000351.1:0-1071 GCA_043739565.1 Chloracidobacterium sp. | reverse complement strand
AGATCGACACGCGGGACGATCCCGTTTTCCACGATCTTCAAGGTTGAAAGTCCGAGGATGGTTTGAGCATATTCACTCGCCGCAAGGTCGTCATTTGTAACGCCGAGTATCGCGATGATGTCGCCGCTGGTTTTGAATCCGTGCGTAACGATCTTTCGCGTGTCTTCTATCAGACCGACCATGCCGATCACCGGCGTCGGCAAGATGCCTCGGCCCTCGGTCTCGTTGTAAAACGAAACGTTTCCTGAAACGACCGGCGTCTCAAAGGCCTCGCACGCCTCCGTTATGCCGTCGACAACCTCAGAAAAGCTCCACATCACCTCGGGACGCTCGGGCGAGGCAAAGTTGAGACAGTTTGTAACCGCTATCGGTCGCGCACCGACACAGACGACGTTGCGGGCGGCCTCGGCAACGGCGAGGCGAGCACCTTCGCGTGGGTTGATGGCGGTAAATTTACCGCTTCCATCGAGACACATTGCGATCGCACGACGGGTTTCCTTGACGCGGATCACGGCCGCATCGGCTCCCGGCATGACTGCCGTATTCGTCCGCACCATCGTGTCGTACTGCTCGTAAACCCAGCGTTTTGAACAGATGTTTGGCGAAGCTAACAGCGTTTTCAACGCCAGCTCCAGGTTCCGAGTTCCAGGTTCCAAGTCAGGTTTCCGTTCCCGCGACTTGGAACCTGGAACTCGAAACTTGAGACTCGGCTTCGCCATCGGTCGCTGATATTTCGGCGCTTCATCGGTTAGGGCAAGCACAGGCAGATCGGCTTCGAGGATTCCGTTGTGGTAGATCTTGAGACGCTTTCCATCGACTACATTGCCGATAACGACTGCATCGAGTTCCCATTTGTTAAAGATCTCGACGACCTGATTTTCGCGGCCCTTTCGAGCAACGATGAGCATCCGCTCTTGTGATTCGGAGAGCAGCATCTCGTACGCGGTCATGCCAGTTTCGCGCTGCGGAACGAGCGTCAAATCGATCTCTAATCCGGTTCCGGCACGAGCGGCCATTTCGACCGACGAGGATGTAAGGCCGGCGGCGCCCATATCCTGAATGCCCTCGATC
>JAYUDV010000350.1:0-1074 GCA_043739565.1 Chloracidobacterium sp. | reverse complement strand
AATGCCATCCGGTTTATGGAGCAAAGAAATATTGACCCAAAGGACAGAAAAGCAGTCTGGGAAACGGTTTTGGAATCAACCAAACTTGTCGGGCGGCCGACTTTTTTCTCGATGGCGATTATTATCTTTGCATTTATACCGATTTTTGCGCTCACCGGACAGGAAGGAAAACTATTTCATCCGCTGGCGTTCACAAAAACATTTGCGATGGCGGGTGCGACGCTCCTCGCCGTCACGATCGTGCCTGTACTTTGCACATTGCTGCTCGGCGGTAAAGTGCATGCCGAGCAATCCAATCCGGTCATGCGTTTTCTCCGACGCCTCTATGAACCGGTATTGACTCTTGCTCTCAAACATCGAGTGGTGGCGGTTTGCGGCGCGTTAACTTTATTTCTCGGTGCAATTCTATTGGCCTCCGGCATAGGCAGCGAATTTATGCCGCCTTTGAACGAAGGCGACGTGATGTTCATGCCGGTTACTGACCCTGCAATCTCGATCGACGAAGCGAAAAAGATCATAAGCAAGCAGGATGAAATGCTCAAGTCTTTTCCCGAGGTGGAGTGGGCAGTCGGAAAGGCCGGACGAGCCGAAACGTCGACCGACCCGTCACCGCCGAATATGAGTGAAACGATAATTCATCTCAAACCGCAGGAACAATGGCGTGCCGGCTTAACGCGCGAAGCTCTTATTACCGAAATGGATGAAAAGCTGCGCCTCCCGGGCGTGACAAACATATGGACCCAGCCGATCATCAACCGCATCGAGATGCTTACAACCGGAATCCGAACACAGGTCGGCATCAAGATATTCGGCAACGATCTAAAACAACTTGAAGCGGTTTCGAGGCAGGTCGCCGAAGACGTAAAGAAGATCCCCGGTGCGGTCGATGTTTATCCCGAAAAGATCGGCGGATCGCCGTATATCGATATTAAGATCGATCGTCCGGCGGCGGCCCGTTACGGTATCGACGTTGCTGTAATTCAGGACACGATAGAAAAGGGAATCGGCGAGACTAACCTTTCGGTCACTATCGAAGGGCGGCGACGCTTCCCGGTCCGCGTCCGATACGCACCG
>JAYUDV010000349.1:0-3301 GCA_043739565.1 Chloracidobacterium sp. | reverse complement strand
CGGGTCAATGAGCCGAGCGCAGAATTAGATTGCTACAGTCAAGGAGAAAAATTATGTCAGTACCAAACAAAGCCGAAGTCGAAGGTAAATGGGAACAGGCCAAAGGCTGGGTAAAGGACAAAGCCGGAGAAGTGATTACCTTAACGACAAGAATGCCTCGGTAAACGAGACGTCGTATCTGGTGGGGTTCTCCGAGCCAGCGGCTTTCTCTCGCGCATTCAAGCGCTGGACCGGATCCAGCCCGCGCACGATGCGGGCATCAAAGACGGACGATGACCGGACGGGTTTATCAAAGCCCGCAACCGGCATTTCAGACCGGAGTTAAGCCTCGCTGATCTGTTGTTGTCCTTTTACACCCCTGATCAAAAGCCAAAGGATTGTTGCTGGCGCGCCGAAAATATTAAGGAGCATCGTTAGTTGCGTCATCAATGCGGGATAGAATTGGGGAATGAGTGTTTTGGTGAATGTATTGACCGGAAAGGCGCAAGCTCCGATCATCAACAAAATGCCTAAAATTCGCGGAAGATATTTCGACTTTATGATGAGCAGACCAAAGGTAAACATATAGAGCGCGGTAAATATCTCCACTAGGCCTATTCCAAAATTGTTCAGCCTGAGAAAAATCATTGCCAGTGCATTAAGCTGGTCCGGCTGAAACGCTTTCAGGTAATCGGCATCGCCTAAAACGACCAACGCTCCGATATTATTAAGTGAATTAACCACCGCAACGCCGACGCCCACGAGCAGCGACGTCAAAAAAACGGTCGCCAATGCCCCATAAGCGTCCTTGAATATTCGGAATATCGCCAGTCCGAAAAAAAGCGAGAAGATCGTCGAGAGGATGATGGCGGCTATTCCCAATCGGAATAACGATTCGAATGCAATAATATTACCGGCCGTCGCCACGGCATCTCCGAATACGATCACCTTAGGCCGAACGTAAACCAGGCTGAAACCAGCCGTAACTGCTGTCAATAGCCAAAATAAGCCTGCGACCCTTGCATCTTTGCGTTGTGACTCGCCGATATTGCTGATCGTCATTTCAATCCCTCCTAAACGTATATGATCTGATTCGAATTATTTAGCCATACGGCGTTCGGCGACGAAAGTTCCGATCGCGGCCAATCGAGACGCTCAAAATGCAAAATGGAACCTTCGCTGCGATTGAATCGTAGAAGGTTTTGAGAATCGAATTAATTATGTTTTGTCCAAAATGCGGTTTACAAAATGCCGATGAGACTAAATTTTGCCGCGGATGCGGGGCGGATCTGGGTAATCTGTTGGCGGTTGTCGATGGGAAACCGCAGTCGAAGACGGCATTATCAGAAAAATATATAGCACTTTATAGCCGCGGAATAAAAGGTCTGCTGGTTGGCGCCGGATTTTTATTTATCTCGGGAGTTATATATTCCGCTCCGCCCAGCGGCGGCATTTTTTGGCTGTTACCGCTGGCGTTTGCGGTCCTTTTCCTCTCAGGCGGCATTTCGCGGTTCATTCAGGCCAAGGGAATCAAGGCATTGAGTAAGAGGGATGAGCCGGCGGCTCTCCCGCCCGGCCAAACCGGATTTATCAAACCTTTGCGATCCATCTATGAAACGGATAATCTGATTGCACGGTCGTTAAGCGTTACCGAACACACGACGAGCCATCTTCAAATGGATCCCGACGGCGGAACGATGAAAAAGTGACCGGGCCGCCATCGATAAACGCTATTTTGCGGGCGGTGGACAGCCCATCATTGTGTCCTGGGCGCTTGATCGATAGAGTTGCGAGTTGTACGTCCCGCCTCCGGAATAGTCTTGTTTGATCCGGGCGTTGGACAGGTGACAGTAAGGCTGATCATCGGCGGTGTCGCGAAAGTAGACGTTAGCATCCTTGTATCGGTAGCTCGGCAGGCCGGAATCGTCTTTTTGAATCTGCCAGCCGGCCGTTTCGACACCGATCTTATAGACCTTGATCGTCGGAGAATTTTTGAAAACGGTCATCATCATCTTTTCCGCGGCCGGATCGCGAAACTTAAAATAGTCGGCGTTTGGCGTTATCTTCCCCATTTTTTTGGCGACCGCAGCCGCGAGGGCATCGAGTGCGGGATCGATCTTATCGCATGGAGCGTTTCGCACAAGCGTTTTCCAACGAGCGAGCCACTCGTCGCGGTCTTTTTTCGACATAGCGTAAAGCACATAATTATCGTTCGATTCGTGGACCATGCTGCCGCCTCGGGCTGGATCGTAGGCCTCTACTTCGGCCTGCGATTTCTGGATGTCCTTGACGTGGAAATCGAGTGCGATATTGGGTTCACAATCTTGCGCCGACATGGGGTTGACACCGGCCGTGCAAATAACTGCCAAACCAAATAAAAACAAATAGCCCGTTTTCATAATTAATCTCCTGTAAATATAGTTTTGAATCTGGCCGCGACGGATGTACTTCGCCTTGGCTAACGGTCGATGCCAGCGTCGCCTGTCTCTCACTACACGAAGAATTTAGCACTACCCGGTTAGATTGGCAAGAAAATCGGGCGCTGCCAGTTTCAAAAACAATTCGGCGTTTTACAAAGCCTTACGCCGAAGCGCAAAACATTTGGGGCGTCGCGGTCGTAAATACTTGCAATAGGTTCTCGATAACGGTTAGAGTTTGCAGATAAAGGTAGAAATGAAAGACCTCAATTTTGTTGGCGAGACGTTAGACGGAAAATACCAGATGACGCGCGAGCTGGGACGCGGCGGCATGGGAACCGTGTATCTGGCGACGCATCTGGGAACGGAGCGTCCGGTCGCTGTCAAGATCATCGCGCCGCAATTTATGCAGCGGACGGAATTTGTCGAGCGTTTTCGCCGCGAAGCTCGTGCGGCCGGGCGTTTGCGGCATCCAAATGTGGTGAATGTAACGGATTTTGGCTTTGCCGAATCAAAGAGCGGCCAGGTCGCGTACCTCGTTATGGAGTATCTCGACGGATGTACGCTCGGCGAGATACTCGAAGAGGAAAAAAATCTACCGGTCGGGTGGACGCTCGATATTCTTGAGCAGGTTTGCTCGGCCGTTCATGAGGCCCACGAGCAGGGCATTATTCACCGCGATCTAAAACCTGACAACATCTGGCTTGAGCCAAATCAACGCGGCGGCTACACGGTAAAGGTACTCGATTTTGGAATCGCAAAGCTCGAGGATCACGATGTTCCCGTAACGAATGGTAATCATGAAGGCGTTATTAAAGGTTCGTCACCGACTTTTATTTCGAATGCGAAATCGACGTTTGCCGGTGCGGTCATGGACGGAACGCGCGTCGATGGCATTCCTACCC
>JAYUDV010000348.1:0-3306 GCA_043739565.1 Chloracidobacterium sp. | reverse complement strand
TATGCCCCATCCGGTTTTTTGGCTTTGCTCGCCCGTTGGGCCGATACGGTGCCAATGATAAACGCCCCTCCGATTAGCAGACATACCGCAAAAATAGCGTAGGTAATTTTTTTCTTCATGTTCTTTTCCTCCAATCTAGTTCTTATCTGACTTAAGGATTTCGCTCTTAGCGCGTGCAAATGTTTCATTCCGACTCTCACTGTTTAATTAACGTGACGTGTCCGACATAATTTTTTCTAGAAACACCGCCAGTGACTATGATTTTAAAAATTTCTCCCGCTACCACACACCTTTGCGGACGGTCGCAGCGCACGTCAACGCGAACTCCGGTCTGTGTATCGCTGTTTGTTGAAGGAACTTCGATCGAAACAGCCCCATCACCGTCGAGATTCGCAGTCGCGACCTCGCTTGGGTCAAGAACCCATCTAGCGATCCCACGCCTATCTGGTGGACTAGGTGGAGAATTTGTAGAGCCCAACGAAAATTCAACGGCAATAGGGCCATTTCCCCGTTTCGAGGCCACCGAAACGACCAGCACCTCGCCGGGATTGAGTATTACCAGGCCAGTTTCTGCAATGGGCTGCATTCCAAATTGTGCATGCACATTTGAACTGAGACCCGTCAAAGTTAATAGAACTACGCCCAATGCGAGCATGACCGATAATGTTGTTTTGTTTTTCATTGCTTTTTTACTCCTAAAATTTAAAATTTTTACTCCTGTAAATATATAAGCGAGAAAAGAGGGAAAGTCGTATCATTTCGGTCAATAAAATTTTGAAATATTATTTTTGAACAAGATTTTTAGAAGGTACGGAGCGTACTGGCGCTCACGTGTCTCGCTTGCCGGCGGCGAATCGCTTTGGAATGGTTCGCTGATACGCTCTTGGCAAGCGGAGACTCTAAGTGCCAGTCAATAAGGAACCCGGTCGCTACCGCTCGCGGTTCTGACCTGTCGGAGTGGCGGGCCAGAGATGTGTTTTTTGGGAGATGCCGCTGGTTATGAGCAGGTTTTCGTCCGGGGTGAAATAGATAAAATTGGTCACCGCCGCTGGGGCGTCAAAGGCTAGTACTTGCTGCGGTTCATTGTCTACGGTGTTGAGTTTCCATAGGCGGATGACGGCGTCCTTGCTGGCGGAGGCAAGCCGCGTTTCGTCGGGTGTGAATGCCAGGGCGGCGACGTGACCGGCGTTTCCGGTCAGGGTGTGGAGGAGAGAGCCTGTTTTTGAGTTCCATGTCTTTATCAAACCATCCGCTCCGCCGGTCGCAAATATTTCGCCGGACGGCCCATCGGCAAACGACAAGATCGGCTGCGTGTGACCTGTGATCTCGGCAATTCTCTCAAAGTTTTGCGCGTTCCATAGATCGGTCGTATAATCCAGACTGCCAACAAATATTGCCTTCCCGCCATCTGTAAATCCGACGACACTGATGCCGTTTGTGTGTGCGAAGCTGTGAAGTTCGGTCAAATCTGAGGTCCGCCATAGGCTTGCCGTATTGTCGCTGCCGGCCGTCAAAAACGTTTCGCCATCGGGCGAAAAGGCAATTTGCCCGATGCGTTTTTTGTGCGGTTGAAAATGTCTGATCTCTGTGTCGCTCTCAGCGTCGATCAAGGCCACGTCGCCGTTTCTGCCACCGATTGCGAGTATCTTTCCGGTTGGCGCAAAAGCTATCGAATCAACCTGAGATATATTTGTCGAAACCACAAAAAGCAATTGCTTCGTCGCCACATTCCAGAGTGATATTGCGTTGGGGCTTCCGGCTGCATTTAGGGCAAGTATTTTCCCGTCCGGTGAAATGGCCTGGGCCTCGGAGGCCATAGTCGAGGAATACGAAATCGTGTCTTGCTGTAAAATCTCGCTCTGCCGCCATAAATTCGTTTGAAAATCGGTACCAGATGTCACGATAAAATCACTGCCCGGTGAAAACGAAACCGACCACACGTCGCTCAAATGCCCTTTCAAGGTTTTAATCTCCGCAGCGGTTTCCGCCTGGAAGAATTTAACTGTCCGGTCGCTGCTGGCAGTTGCTATCGTCTTACCGTCGGAGGAAAATCTAACGTCATTGATCTGTGATTGGTGGGCGGGCGTCTGCCACAATATTTTGCCGGTGGCGGCGGCATACAAAACCAAATCTCCGTTTTTGCGCCCCACACATATGGCTTTGCCGTCGGGTGCGACCGCCGCTGCGAATGTGCCCTCAGCCGCCTCTATCTTTAAAAGCTCTTTGCCATTTGCGACATCAAATACGAGCAGGGCGTAATTCACAACGACAAGATTTTTACCATCAGGCGAAAACGACAGATCGTGGGTTTCAAACGTCGTCGCGCTACCCGTAATGTTGATACTTTTTAGCAATTTACCGTCGGCAAGATCCCAGATTTTGACGGTGCCGTCACGGCTGCCGGTTGCGACAAACTTGCCATCGGAGGAAAAATCGATCGCCCGCACACGATCGGTATGCCCGACGAGCGAGAAAACCTCAGCTCCCGTTTCGGCATTCCAGATTCGAGCGGTGGACGAGGCGGTATCGCCCGAAGCCGTGCCGATAAACTTGCCATCAGGCGAAAACTTTACCCGCCAAATATTTTTTTCCTCGATCTGTGTCGTCGCCAGCAGTTTTCCGGTCGATGTTTCATAGATTCTTGCAAATCCATCTGCACAGCCGGTAGCAAACTTTGCTCCATCAGGTGAAAAGGCGGTTCTCCACACTTCTTTTTCATGTTTGATCGTTAAGACTTTACCTTTCGGATGGATCAAATTATCCAAAAGACGCCATTCAAAACCACGCAGATCAGCGTCATCTGAGCTTTTCGGCGTGTACCTATCCAGCAGATCACGAAGCCGCGTCAGATTGGCGTTTTTCCATGCAATGGCCGCTGAATTCATATCTGCCGAATACGCCAGCTCAAGATTTTGCATGGCCTGCCGCCGGGCCGCGTTTCTCTGCAAAATCGTGGTCGCGAGCCAGCCAACCAGTAGTATCAAGATTAAAGCGGCAGTCGAAACGCCTATTTTATGGCGGGTGACATATTTACGTAGTTGATATATCGTGGACGGCTGACGAGCGAGAATCGGCAGATTGCTCAAATAACGCGAAATATCAGTGCTCAATTCGTCAACCGTTTGATAACGCTCGGCCACGTCTTTCGCCAGCGCCTTGCCGCTGATCGTATCGAGATCGCCGTCCAGAGTCGAAACATGCCGCGATGGCTTTGTCGGATTTTCCTGGCTGATTATCCGCAAAATTTCGGGCAGCGATTTTTGTTTGAGATCATGCGGACGATGCTCGGTCAAAAGCTCGTACAAA
>JAYUDV010000347.1:0-1089 GCA_043739565.1 Chloracidobacterium sp. | reverse complement strand
TCTGCATCGTCAATGATAAAAAAACGGGCACGAGCCTCGTACGGCCGAAAATTTGCGTTTTTTTCCAGATCACGAATCGCATCGACAAGAATTGTTCTTTTGTAGGTTACAACCATGCCTACATCGATATGACCTCCGAAAAATACTTTTTTGAATTCATCTTTGTTTTTGTCTACAGGTTCGGGAATCACAAATTTGTCAACTCGCGAGCATGCGGTACACACGTCGCAGGCCTCGCCGTCGATTGGCGCGGCGCAGACGAATGCTCTGGCCAACTCAAGCGCAAATTGGCGTTTACCAATGCCGTCATCGCCGGCAAACAGTAACGAATTTGCCACACGCCCACCCGCCAAAAGTCGCCGGAGCGTTTGCTTAACACTGTCGTTGCCGATCAGATTCTTAAACATCGAAATTCAAAACCTCGCTGACGACCGCCATTACGGACGCATGTATTTTCGCAATTGAGCCGTTTGCATCAACTATGCGAAATCTACCGGGTTCGCGTCGTGCGATCCCGAGATAAGCATCTCGCACCCGGTTATAAAACTCGAAATTTTCCTCGTCCATACGATTCTTTTTCGCGTGGGTCTCGTCACGCACGAGCATACGGGACATCGCGGTTTCGACTGAAATATCAAAAAAAAGAGTTAGGTCTGGTTTCAGCCCGCCTGTTGCGAGATCGATGACCTGATTGACTTTTCCTTCGGGAAATCCACGTCCGGCGCCCTGATAAGCGAATGTTGCGTCGGCATATCGATCCGAGATCACGATCTTTCCATCGTCGATAGCGGGCTTTATCAGGAATTCAACGTGCTGGGCGCGATCCGCGGCAAAAGCAAGCAACTCCGCCATCGGGGCGACCGTTTCTTCGGTTTCAAGGAATGCTCCGCGTAAATTGCGGCCAAGCGGTGTACCGCCCGGCTCCCGCGTCGTTATGCAAACGAAACCGCGAGCGGCCAAAACCTCGGCCAGCATGTGTAGCTGGGTCGATTTGCCGCTGCCGTCAATTCCCTCGAAAGTGATGAATTTTCCTTTCAAGACTGCGGTTCCGGTGCAGGACGGCGTTCTTGCGAGATCGAGGAAATTGAG
>JAYUDV010000346.1:0-8513 GCA_043739565.1 Chloracidobacterium sp. | reverse complement strand
AGATCGCCGGGCAGCCGCTGCCGTCATTCGGGCTTGCGAGACCATTAGTTCCGTTAAGAGCCGTCTGGGTTCCGGTCGAAGCGAAAAATGAATAGGTTCTGGCCGTACAAATCGCGGCTGCCGTTCCGGCGGCGAGGAGGCCATTAACGTATGTGGCCTGCGCCGCTGTAAGTCCGGTAAAAGTTATAGCGTTCGGATTTAATCCGGGAATTATCGGGATTGTTACGCTTGACGTCGCGCCGCCAATGATGTCACCCGTGAAAAATCCCGATTCCTGCCTTCGTCTTTGTTCAAAAGAGCCAAAAAAGAATGTTTTGTCTTTTTTGATCGGTCCGCCGACGGTAAATCCGTATTGGGCACGCGTGTACGGCGGCTTTTTACCCGGCGTATTGTCGATCAGCGGGGCAAACGCATTTCGAGATTGAATGCTCTTGTGACGAATGAACCCGAATACGTTGCCGTGCAGATCGCTTGTTCCGCGTTTTGTAACAACGTTGATGATGCCGCCGGTTGCACGGCCAAATTCGGGTAGGTACGAGTTGGTCGTGACCTGATATTCCTGCACCGCTTCCTGCGAGACGGTCGAGCGTGCGGCGTTGATCGAGTTGTCGGTAAAGTCGGCGCCGTCGACCTGGACGAGCGTCGAGCGCCCGCGTTGGCCGCCGATGTTAAGGCCGGAGGTTGGGGCCGGGCCAACGGGGCGTCCGTTGTCGCGCCCGACGGTCGAGAGCGTCAGGGCAAAGCCGGTCGCGCTGCGTTCGTTGATCGGCAGCCCGTTGATTCGTGCCTGGTCGATCGTATTCGACACCGTCGTCTTGGTTGTTTCAACCAATTGAACATCATCGCCCGATACGTTAACGACGGCGGTAGCCGATCCGAGCTCCAGTTTGATAGTGAGATCGGCGCTCTGCCCGACGGTCAGTTTGACGGGCGAGATCACAACCTTTTTGAAGGTAGATGCGTCGGCCGTGATTTCATAATCGCCCGGCGGCAGGCCGATAAATTGGTATGTGCCCTCAGAACTGGCCGTGACCGTGCGGTTTATGCCGCTGCCGATGCCCTTGGCGTGGACGGTCGCCCCGGCCACAACGGCACCGGTCGGATCGACCACCGTGCCTGACAGATCGGCCGCCGTCGCCTGAGACTGGGCCATTGCCGAGGCGGCAAAAAAGATCGTAACTGCCATCGTAAGCAGCAAAGTCGCCGCTGTGGCGGAAATCGCGGAAATCCTTGTCGAAAACACTCTCATTTTTTTCTCCTTAACCCTCAATAAATTTTGTAAATTCTGCCGGAAAATACGGGAAAACTTCGGTTTTCGGATCAACGTTGATCCAACCAATGTTTTCGGCTTTAAAGAGCCGTGAATGGAAGTCTGCTGCTAAAGATGTCCGACCGATATTTAACCAGAAATGATTTGCTTTGAAATATTTACCCCAAAAACCGATTTAAGGCAAGCAAAAATGTAATGTTTTTGTAATTGCGCGGTCTAAATCGATCAGAATTACCAATAATACAGGAATTGAGACGAAAATGTTTCACTGACCATTGTCGCTGCGGGCGAGTAAAAAAGCCATTTCCAAACAAGTTTCGAGTCTAAACCGCACAGTTTTTGCTAATATTATTTTATTTGGTACCGGTTCAACGTCAAATTCTATGAATATCATCCCGCTTTCCATCCCGACCCCGTTTTATGTCGGCGACGTCAACGTCTATTTGATCAAAGAAGATCCGCTGACTCTTATCGACGTCGGCCCGAAAACTAAAGAGGCCGCCGAAGCGCTTCGTAGAGAGCTCGGGCGAAATGGTGTCCAATTCTCAGACGTACGCAGGATCGTCCTGACGCACGCCCACGAGGATCACTGCGGCCTCGCGAAATCTGTGCGGGACGAGGCTAAGCAAGCCGAGATATTTATTCATAATTGGGAAACGGGGCATCTATTCGGGCGCCTGGCGCACGAGGAGCACCGGGATTTGATGATGCGGTCGGGTGTTCCGGCTTCTGTCTTTGAGGAAATGCGGGTACTTTACACGGACATCAGCCTGTTGACCGATTCGCTGGAAGAGAGTGATTTCCAGCCGCTGCGCGACGAAATGGAGTTAGAATTCGAGACCGGCAGCTTGCGGGTTCTGCATACGCCGGGCCACACGCCGGGCTCGTGCTCGTTTGTACGTGAGGCGGACCGTACGCTGATCTGCGGCGATTGCATCTTAAAAGGCATCACGCCAAATCCGATACTCTCGCCCGATCCGATTGACCCGTCAAAACGCTTTCCTTCGCTGGCCGAATACCTTGTCAGCCTCGCAAAGCTGCGAAGTTTTTCGCCGACGCTTGCCTACGGCGGGCACGGCGAACCAGTAACCGATTTCGAAGAGATCTTTCACCGCTACGTCCGGGCAATCGACGACCGGCAGAAAAAGGTCATTTCGCTTGTTTCAAATAGCGGCACGACCGCCTATGAAGCAGCAAAACAGCTTTTTCCAGATTCGTTCGACCACGACGTACACCGTTTTCTGGCGATCTCGGAGGCAATCGCCCATCTGGACTATGCAGAATCCGAGGGCAAGGTAGGCGTTGAGATGAGCGGCGGCGTCGAATTTTATAGAAGTCTATGACCCGAAGAACGAAATGAGAATTTTTTCGATCTCGGCTTGATCCTCACCTAAGAGTCGTCCGAATTTTTTAACGATAATTGATTTGTCGATCGTCGCAAATTTCATCCGAACCATCGATGCCTTTGGCAATCCGGCTTCTTTCCAGCGTTTTAAGTGATAATCGCCAATTCTTAACTGTGAGTTTAGTTGGCTCGTGACAAATGCAATCGTGACGTCCTGTCCCGAGTTGAAACCATCAGGTGAAACAATTAAAGCCGGCCGACGTTTTTCTGAAGTAAAGTCAGTAAATGGAAAAGATACGAGAATTAGATCCCATTTCTTAAAGGCGGTCGTAGACGGCATCTTCTTCGTTATTCCATTCGTTGAACGAGGTTTCAGATAACTTCATAAATCGCCTTAATTCACGGTTTTCCGAAAAGCTTTTGTCGATATAATCGTCGATTATATCGACGACGAATTGGCCAACCTGCTTACCGTTTTCCGAAGCCATCTTCTCCAACGATTTTTGCAATTTATCTTCGATTTGGATCGTTAAAGTCATTATCTCAACCCTTCAGCCACATTGTATCACCACCTAATGCCCAAAAGTCACCAGATCCGCCCAGAATGCATTCGCTCAAGCGGCCTCAAGTTTCATTGCCGCATTCCCCGCCATCTCGCCGATCGTGTCGGTGAACTTGGTTATTCCGTCAAAGCCGGGAAGTTGGCGGATGCGTTGGGTTACAGTTCTGTCGAGGCTTTCGAGGGCGCTGTCACCGGCAAAGAGTGTTGCTATCGTATACTCCGTCCTGCTTTTGGCGAGCGAGCCCTGGCCGACTGGGGCCCAAAAATGTTCGATGACCCATCTCGCCATTTTTTGGGCAAACTCATTCTTTTTCAGCTCGAGCCGCGCCACGCTCCGGTAAAATTGGGCGTGGATCGCCTCTTCGCGGATAATTCCGTTCACGATATGCGTGAGAACCGGGTGATCGGTGAGAGCGATCAGACGGCGATAACCCTGCGCCGCTTCCATCTCATGGATCGCGCCAAAGGTCATGTGGGTCGCCGTAAACTTTTTGCCTATCAGATTGGTCAAGACCATCATAATATAGGCGGTCGCGTTGTAGGTGGCCGAAACTTCACGTCGCACCTGCGTCTGCCATTTTTCATCGGTTTCAACACCGATCTCGTTTAAGAAGCGGTTGAGCACCTCGCCATGGGTAATTTCTTCGATACCCCAACGCTCCATAAATTTGCCGATATGCGGGTCTTTGCCGGTTGGCGTCCGGAGCAGTTCGCGATGATACATATCGGTCAGCGTTTCGACGTCGCGCATATACAGCAGAATCGGGATAAATTTTTCATCAACCGGCGTATCTTTGACTTGGTGCCATGGTATCGAGCTGAGAAAATCAGGCGTCAGCGTGCGCTGCTGCCGCTCAAACCAGTTAAGCACGTCTTTATTTGTTTCAAAATTCATAACCAATTCGGCCCTGGTGTCTTTAAAAAACCGGGCCTTTTTAACCATTAGCGATATAATTTCGCTGTGTGCTGTAATTCGCTAAACTATGTATTTCGGATGCGCGAATTCAGAGACCGTAATAATATAATCGAAAATATGAAAAAGCTATATTTTGTAATTGTCTTAATTATAACCCTTTTGTCAACCACCTTTGCACAGGACAACTCATTAGCCGTCCCGGGCGAGCGTCACTTAAAAAATATCAGGCAGTTGAGCTTTGGCGGAGAGAACGCCGAGGCCTACTTTTCGTTCGATGGTAAGCAGCTCATTTTTCAGTCAAAACGCGACGGCCGGGCGTGCGATCAGATCTATACGATGAACATCGACGGCTCGAACGTCCACATGGTTTCGAACGGCGAAGGCCGCACGACATGCGCGTATTTTTTCAAGGGCGGCAAAAAAGTGCTCTACGCCTCGACCTTTGGCGGAAAGCGGGAATGTCCGCCCGAGCCGGACCGTTCAAAGGGATATGTCTGGCCGGTGTATTCGGATTACGAAATTTATACCGCGACGCCGGACGGTAAAAATATCAAGAATTTGACCAATTCGCCGGGCTACGACGCCGAGGCGACCATTTCGCCAAATGGTAAAAAGATCGTTTTCACGTCCGAGCGCGACGGCGACCTTGAGTTGTATTCGATGGACATTGACGGCAAAAATATCAAACGCCTAACCCACGAGCCGGGTTACGACGGCGGAGCATATTACTCGCCGGATAATAAAATGATCGTTTACCGCGGCTCGCACCCGACGTCGCCCCTTGAGATCAAAAAGGCAAAAGATCTGCTCACGCAGCATCTCGTCGTGCCGCTCACATTTGAAATTTGGGTGATGAACGCCGACGGTTCTAACAAGCGGCAGGTGACACGGATCGACTCGGCCTCATTCGCGCCGTTTTTTACGCCCGATGGCAAGCGGATAATCTTTTGTACAAATTATTTTGACCCGGATCGAAACAATCACCGAAAACAGCCTAATTTTGACCTTGCTGTAATAAATATCGACGGCACGGGTATCGAGCGCATCACATATAACGAATCTTTTGACGGGTTTCCGATGTTCTCGCCCGATGGCCGTAAGCTGGTCTTTGCGTCAAATCGCCACAATGCGAAAGAGGGCGATACAAATGTATTTATCGCGGATTGGGTCGAATGATGGAATCTTCTCAGCGATCTCTGCGTAAAATCTCTCCGGCCTCTGCGTTGAAAACGGGCTAGGTTCCATTCAACGCAGAGAGTCGCTGAGAAAGACGCAGAGTTTGCCGAAAGGATAGTTACAAGATTGTTCAGGGGGCTTTGTTCATTGTTTATGAAAAAACAAATATTCTGCGTCTTAATTATTTTGCTTGTTGGGCTCGGTGTTTCGGCTCAGACGATTGATAAATCGGTAGAGCAGATCCGTTCGATTTACACCGATGTATCAGAAAAGGCACGCCTGGCCGAATCGGATAAAGGCCGCGGCGAATTTGGCGATCTCGTGATGAACGAGCTGACGATCAATAAACGCAACCACCAGTGGCGAGCCGTGGGCGTCTTTCGCCAAACCTATAAATTTTTCTACAAAGGCGGCGACAGCGAGGAGCACATGTACCCGGACCAACTCGTCATGGTCAGGGTCGAGCGACGCGAATCGGACCGCAGCTATGTGAACGAATACCTTTTTGGCGATTCGGGCGAGCTGTTGTTCTATTTTCAAAAGGCCGAAAACGACAAGCTCGCCCCGGCCGAGCGGCGCGTCTATTTCGCCGGTGGACGGCCAATTCGCGTCATCGAGGACGGTAAAACACGCGACCGTTTATCTATAAAAAGCAGCGGAACCCTAAAAGACATCAGCTTTGAAAGTGCAAAAATCCGCGAACTGTTCCTAAAATCCACTAAATTATGAAAAGGCAGTTTTTCAGCGTTCTACTTTTACTATCGTTAGCTTTGGCCGCTTCGGCGCAAACGGCACAGGTCGCGCACTCCGATGCGGTCCAGCAAAATCTTCGCACAAACATTGCGTATCTCGCCTCCGACAAGCTCGAAGGCCGACGCACGGGCGAAGCCGGAGCGACGAAGACCGCAGACTACATCGCCAAGCAGTTCGCCAAACTGAAGCTCAAACCCGGAATGCATGACGCGAATGGCAAGGCGACATACCTGCAGCCTTTCCCCGGCAAGGCTGCGGCACCGGACAAACCCGTGACCGGATATAACGTGATCGGCATTCTCGATGGCACCGACAAACAGCTCAAAAACGAAGCGATCGTCATCGGCGCCCATTACGATCACCTCGGCCACGGCGGCGACGGCAGCCTCGCTCCAAATTCGACCGACATCCATCACGGCGCCGATGACAACGCCTCCGGCACCGCCGCCATCATCGAATTAGCTCGTCAGTTTGCCAAGGAAAAGAAAAATAAACGGACGATCATCTTTATCGCATTCAGCGGCGAGGAAGAAGGCCTGTTCGGTTCGAAATATTACGTCAATAACCCCGTGTTTCCAATCGAAAACACCGTCGCGATGATAAATCTCGATATGGTCGGACGGCTGAAAGACGACAAGTTAACGATCGGTGGAATTGGGACGGCCACGGAATGGAAAGCTTTGCTCGAACAAAAAAATGGCCCTCCGGACATAATTGGGCATGCTTACAATGCAAAGAATCAATACGTTCCGGTAAGTGTTGGGAAATCAAAGGCCTTTGAACTTCAACTCAACGAAGACGGCTTTGGCCCGTCCGATCACTCGTCGTTTTATACGAAGAAGGTTCCTGTGCTTTTCTTTTTCACTGGCACGCATCTTGATTATCACAAGCCGTCCGATACGGCTGACAAGATCAACTATGAGGGCGAAGAAAAGGTCATAAATTACGTTACGTCCATAGCGAGATCTATCGACCAAAACTCGCTAAAACCAACCTACACCGTCGCAAAAAGCACAGCGACACCGGGCGGCGGCCGTGCCGGGATCAGCATTACGCTGGGCACGATCCCGAGCTATACGGATTCGACAGACGGCATGGTGATTGACGGTGTTCGCGACTCGTCCCCCGCCGCAAGGGCCGGGCTGAAAGCCAACGACAAAATCGTCAAACTCGCGGGCAAAGGCATTAATAACGTCCAGGATTACACCAGAGTCCTCGGCGAGATGAAAGCCGATATTGAATATGAGATCGTCATCATACGCGGAGCGGAGCGGATGACGCTCAAGATCGTTCCTGTAAAACGATAAGAATTTTTAACGCAAAGTCGCAAAGACGCAAAGGGAAAATTAATTCGCTTACCTTATTGAATAAGACCCGTTTGGTTTTCTGCATATTGCAGAAAAAATCTTTGCGTCCTTGCGGCTTTGCGACTCTGCGTTAAATTGCTTTTATGACGGCGATCAATTTCTGCAAATTTCATGGCTTTGGCAACGATTACATCGTGATCGAGCGCGACGCAATCGATAATTCTATATCGATCGACCAGCTTGCGATCGAGATCTGCCATCGCCACACGGGAGCCGGTGCGGATGGCATCGCCATTCTCGAAAAACTTGACGGCGCGACGGCCGATTATCATTGCGAGATCGTCAATCCGGATGGCAGCATCGCCGGTTTCTCCGGCAACGGCACGCGGTGCGCGGTCGCGTATCTTTACTATAAAAACCTCTGGTCTGCTCCCGATCTTCGTCTTCAGATGCGCAGCGGCGTTAAGAATTATCACCTGATAAAAAAACACGACGGCGAATTTTGGTTTGAGGCCGAGATCGGCAAACCCCGATTTTCGAGCGATGACGTTCCGGTGTTGACCGGCACCCGCCGTGACCACGTCATCAACGAGCCGATCATAGTAGACGGCCGCCATTACTCATTTTCCGCGATAAATGTCGGCAATCCGGTGGCGTGCATTTTCGTTGAGAATTTTGATTTCGACTGGCTTGTCATCGGCCGCGCGATGGAAACACACGAAAAATTCCCCGAGCGGGCCAACATCGTCTTTGTAAAGGTCAACGACAGCGAAAATATCGAACTCCGCATATGGGAACGCGGCGCCGGCGAAACCTCCGCCTCCGGCACATGCTCGAGCGCCGCCGCCGTCCTGAGCGCGTTCATGCTAAAAACATCTCGCAAAGTGAGCGTCCATTCTCCCGGCGGCACGACCGGCATCCTCTGGCGCAACGACGACGAGATCGTCATCACGGGCCGCGCCGACCTCGCCTACAACGGTGAATGGCCGTAAGAATTCACCACAGAGGCACCGCAGAACACAGAGGTTTTTTAGAAACGATTTAGCGGTACGACGAATTGGTTATAAAGAACTTTTTTGTGAATATTGATTTGTCTTTCTCAGTGTTCTCTGTGACTCTGTGGTGAATATATCTTATGGAAGACCCGACTAAACTTGAAAGCTCCGCAGATGGCGTGAGCAAGG
>JAYUDV010000345.1:0-8534 GCA_043739565.1 Chloracidobacterium sp. | reverse complement strand
GAAGTCCCGACCGTTGATTACGTGCTGCCCGGAACCGAATCAAAACCCGACGCGACAGGCGACCGTCTTATTGCCAAAGAAAAGTGATACCGGCCTTTTAATAACCACCTGAGTCAATGTGGTGAATTGGTGACTAATGCCGGTTCGAGCCGGTCGAGTCGAGCCTTAGCGACCCGCAGCCGTGCGTTGTCTGTCTTTTGCGAAGCGACGAGAGCCGCGTAGCTTGAGCGGATCAGCGGATCAGCTTCGTCCAATTTTTTCTCGTCAAGCAGCACTTCGCCCAACGCTCCGTTGGTTATGGCGGTCATGAAATGATCAGGCGGCAGATTTTCGGTTCTCAGCCGGACGGCCTCGCGCAGTAGGTTCTCGGCCTCAGCCGCCTTCCCGAGTTTATTTAAAACAAGGCCTTTGATCGTAAGCGCCGTCGCAAAGCCGATATTTTTCGGACTCGAGTTCTTGCGGTAATTATCGAGCGCCAAATCAATCTTTTTTTTCGCTGACTGGTAATCTCCATTCAGATAGGCAACCTGTGCCTGAAGGCGAATGTTGTCGTAAATTGCCAGGTATTCCGGCCCGTAAAGTTTGCGATAGATACCCTCGCCCTCGACGAGATTCGCCTCAGCATCTGCGAGTTCACCATTTTCCATCAGGATCGATCCCATCAGGGTCAACGCCAGCGCAAGTGTCGGGTTGTCTTCAATGCCGGATTGCCTAACACGGGATACAGTCGAAAGCTGCGACGTTTTTGCCTCCTCAAATCTGCCCTGATCGAGAAGGATCAGGGCGAGAATAGTGCGTGTAAAGTCCACTTGGGAATCGATGGAGAACTGCGTCGCAACATCCTGAGCCTCTCGAACAAGCTGCTCCGCCCGCTCCGAATCACCTAGAGCACGGCAGGCAGCCCCAAAATCCGACAATTTCTCAACATACAGCAGAGGCTCGATCCGATGCTGCTGAAATTCCAAACGCCAGCTTTCAAATCGCCGTTCGTAGATCTCGTAAGCACTCGCATAGTCGCCTTTTTCCTGATACAGGCGTGCCAGGCTATATTCGACCTTTAGAGTTCGCGGGCTATTTCGACCGAAAAGCGATGACTGTTCATCGAGAGCACGTGTCAAATTTCTCTGAGCCGCGTCATACATCCCTTGATTGAGAAAGGCCGAACCGATCAACTGACGCAATTCCGCCCGAACCTCGGGTTCCGAGGAAAGGTCTTCGTCCAGACGCTTTTCGACATCATTTAGGACATCGACCATCGTTGCCTGGGCTCCTTTTTTTCCACCGCCGCCGCTTTCTGGTATAGCAGTCATAAGCATTCTTCTCAAAAACTGATTGACCGTTTGCGACCGGGCTGTTTCTCGCCGCGCGATCTCCGCCTGCCAAAGTGAGATCGCAAGCCCGGCAACCAGCGAGATCGAAACGAGGAGACCGGCCGCAACCGCAATTTTGTTTCGGCGGATAAATTTTCCTGCAAGATATGCGGTAGTATTTGGGCGGGCTGAGATCGGCCTTCCGGCTAAATGGAGCTCGATGTCACGGGCAAAATCATCAACGGTTTTGAACCTTCGTTCGGGTTCTTTTCTGAGAGCGGTCAGGGCGATATTGTCCAGATCACCTCGCAATATTTGATGTGAACCGCCGCCGCCGCCTTCATCCTCGACGGCGCTCGGCTTAATCGGTTCGGTGCTGGTCAGAGTCTGAACGATCTCGTCAAAACTTTTGTTTTCAACGTTTAATGGTTTTGCCCCGGTAAGCAATTCGTAGAAAACCACGCCGAGGGAATATATATCGCTTGACGTCGTAATATTTCGCCCCTGAATTTGCTCCGGGGACGCGTACGCGGGTGTAAATGCGCGCAAGGCGGTCTGCGTCGCCGAATTGTCCGTTTCAAACGCTTTTGCGAGGCCAAAATCGAGCAGTTTCGGCTCACCGTCGTTAGTTACGAGGATGTTCGACGGCTTGATGTCGCGGTGAACCACCAGATTTTGATGTGCGTAGGAGACAGCGGCACAAATCTTTAGAAACAGCCTTAATCTGTCGGCGATCGACAGCCCGTGAGCAGCGGCGTATTCGATCAGCGTTACGCCATCAACGTATTCCATGGCAAGATACGGCTCGCCTTTTTCGTTGATGCCGCCATCGTGTAACGCGGCGATATTCGGATGGTTGAGGTTGGCGAGTATCTGACGTTCACGCTTAAACCGCTCGACAATTTCACGATCGGCCACCGACTGACGCACGATCTTGAGCCCGACTCTCATTGAGAATTCGCCGTCGTCGCGTTCCGCCAAAAATACGGTACCCATGCCGCCGCTGCCGATCTCGCGAATTATCCGGTAATTTCCGAAGTGCTGCTCGGCGTAATTATTTTCTTCACCTCCGACCTTTGAAGCGAGGTCGATAGCGTTATTTTCGATCAGATTTTCGGGTTCGGATGAGGCGGCCAGCAGCGAACTGATTTCATTGAATAGCAACTCATTGCCATTGCATTTGTCTCTGAGAAATTCCAGACGCAGGTTGGCTGGTTGCTCTATCGCTTCCGCGAAAAAATCCTTTACTTGTTGCCAGTCCGGTTTTGTCATCAATTATTCGCGCCCGCCGCCCAGTTCGCGTTGAAACCAGGCCTTGGCGAATGTCCATTCGCGGCGAACCGTTGTCTCGCTTACTTGGAGAATATAGGCTGTTTCCTCGATCGTCAGACCACCAAAAAATCGCAATTCGACGATCTTCGCCTGTCTCGGGTCGAGTTTTTCGAGGGCTTGCAACGCTTCGTCAAGCGCGATCAGATCGATCGGCCGACGATCCGGCACGCTGATCGCTTCGTCCAGCACAAGCTTGTGCCCGCTCCGTTTTTGCGACTGACGGGCGCGGGCATGGTCGATCAAAACCTTACGCATAACCTCGGCCGCGACCGAAAAAAACTGGGCCCGGTTTTGCCACGAGACATTCTTCCAGTCCACCAGCCGCATATATGCTTCGTGAACAAGAGCGGTCGCCTGCAGCGTATGATCGCTGCGTTCATTCTGCATGTACGCGCCAGCCAGCCGGCGAAGATCGTCATAGACAAGCTCCAGCAGACGCTCGGGCGACGATTCCGTGCCCGCGCTCATTTCGTTTAGCAATCGTGTTACTTCGTCAGTCGAACTCATGCTTTTGATCACGGATTTAGATCTCAATTATACGAGGAAATAAAAAAAAACCGAAAGTTTTTTTTGAGCAGTGGGCGCTTTTGCGTATTTTTCTCGCCCTATTGATTGAAGGCAGATTTTTGTGAGGAGTTAAAACTATGAAATTCAATCAATTCAACGGAAGGTTATTCAATTTAATGTTCGTCGCGGCACTATTTTGCGGATTGCTTTTGGCAAGTTCGCTCGATTCTCTCGCACAGACAGGCAAGATCGCATTTGTGAATAATGTTGACAATACCTACGAAATCTTTTTTATAGACCCCGACGGTACAAATCGCACGCGTCTCAGCTTTAACACCATTCGCGAAGTGGGAAATCCCGATTTCAGCCGCGACGGCAGGCTCGTCGCCTTTGTGCTGTTTGCGACTCAGGACATTTACGTTATGAACTCTGACGGATCGTCCGTAAGACAGCTCACCTTTACAAATAATAATTTCGACCCGGCGGTCTCGCCTGACGGTACCAAGGTCGCCTTTGCGAGCGACCGAAACAACAACACGGACATTTATGTCGTCAATATCGACGGCACTAACCTTGTTCGTGCAACCACAAGTCAGTTCATCGACAGTCGTCCAAGTTTTTCCCCCGATGGAACGCGTCTTGTTTTCGATAGCAATCGCAACAGTCCAATTGGGTTGACAAATCTGTATCTGGTCAACACAGACGGTACGAACGAGACTCGGCTAACCAACTTTTTCTTTGAATTTGGCGCAAGGTTTTCGCCCGATGGCTCTCGAATCGTTTATCAGGGTAGAACCGTTGTCGGGCAGAACAGCGAAAACGAGATCTTCGTCATGAACGCTAACGGATCGAATGCTCAACAACTTACCTCCAACACGGTAAAGGACCAAAATCCCAGCTTTTCGCTCGACGGAACCCTCATTGCATTTGACCGCCCCGTGACAGTCCCGAATGTTGGCACACAATCACAGATCTTCGTGATCAACGCGGACGGCACAAACGAAAGACAAGTTACCCCATTTGACCAGGCTAACGGTCCATCGGGAGCTCCAAGATGGATCCCAGCTCCCGCAGTCCAGGTCTCGGGGCGTGTGACGACGCCGGACGGACGCGGACTGCGAAATGCAGCCGTGAAGATCATCGATCAGAACAATCTGGTCCGCACGGTGACGACCAGCTCATTTGGCTTTTACAGCTTTGACAATGTTGCGACGGGCCAGAGCTACACCATGCGCATTTCGTCACGGCTCTACCGCTTTACGCCTCGCGTGGTACAGGTCACCGGCAATCTGACGGATGTGGATTTTGTCGGATTGGAATAAGGAATGATAACGGAATGGCAGGCCGAGAAAAAATGAGCGCTTTTGCCGACTTTTCTCGCCCTATTGTTTGAAAGGAAAAAACTTTTGCCTGAAACGGCAAGCAGCCAGTGGAGGTTATTTAGAAATGAAACAGATAAGAATCAACAAACAATTTTTAGTTTTAATTATTTGCTTAGTCTCGATTTTAGCTATTGAAGGCAAAGGTCAAGCCGCGCCACAAGACCTTAATTTGACCTTGCGCGGTGAGAAGGCTATTGAACGATTGGAACAGGACGGCAGCTACAATTCGTTGATAAGAGCGGTCAAAACTGATCGACGCAAAAACGAACCAAGTCAGGAAGAAAGCCTAACGGCTCAAGAGACGAAGCTCTTCACTCCGGATAGCGGGGATCAAAACTTTGGCATCTCGGTTGCCATCAGCGGCAACACGGCAATTGTCGGAGAGACAAGCGCTACCATAGGTGGGAATCTCGGACAGGGAGCGGCTTACATTTACATACTAAGTGGAGGAATTTGGACTCTACAACAAAAAATAACGGCTTTTGACGGTGTGACTGCTAATGGTAACTTTGGGATATCAGTCGCTATCAGTGGCGACACGGCAGTTGTTGGGAGAGGGTCAATCGATCCACCCACCGGAGCCGCGCAAAACGGGGTCGTATATGTCTTTATCAGAACCGGAACTGTTTGGACTCTGCAACAAGAATTATTCCCTTCCGATAATCATACCACCCAAAACCGTTTTGGCCGCTCAGTTGCTCTTGAGAACGACACATTGGTTGTCGGTTCGCCAGACGCCTTAGTCACACTGCCTCAAGGCATAAAAAGGGGAGCAGCTTACATTTATACCCGAATCAATACGCCAAGCGGCGTCATTTGGACTGACGAGCAAAAAATATTCACCCCTGATTTTCCGGCTATTAGAGGGTTTGGTAACGCAGTCGCCATCAGTGCCAACACAGTAGTTGTTGGGGAACTTCCTGGGAGCGATCCTAATGTAGGTGCAGCATACTTTTTTACACGGAATGGAACAACCTGGACTCGACAACAAGAAGTAACGGCGTCCGATGGCACGAATGGAGATGGCTTTGGCTGGTCAGTCGCTATCAACGGCGACACCGCAATTATAGGGGCATTGCGGCTCAATGATCCGAACCAATCTCTCATTAACCTGGGGTCTGCATACGTCTTAACCAGAAGCGGAACAACCTGGACTGAGCAGCAAAAACTAATTCCTTCTGACGGCGCCGCCAATAAGGGCTTTGGCCGTTCAGTATCCATGAGTGGAAATGCCGCGATTATCGGCGCTTTTGCCGATACACTCGGACGAGGTTCGGCATATATTTTTACCGGAACCGGAACAACCTGGACTCAGCAACAAAAATTAATCCCTTCTGACGGCACGACAAATGGCCAATTCGGCACGTCGGTTGGTATCAGCGGCAATACGGCAATCGTCGGGGCTCCTAACAATACCACTGACCCTACTTTCCAGATAAGACCAGGCGAAGCTTACATTTTTACTGGTTTATCTCTGGGCAACGTCACTGTAAGCGGGCGGGTGACGACGCCTGACGGACGCGGCCTGCGAAATGCTTCTGTGTCTATCACTGATTCAAACAACGTCAGACGAACGGCAACGACCAGTTCCTTTGGCTTTTTCTCCTTTGAGGATGTTGCTGTCGGCGGAACGTATGTGATCCGGGTATCGTCAAGACTCTATCGTTACACCCCGCAGACAGTGATGGTCAACGATAACCTAACCTTGCCGGATTTTGTTGGACTGGAATGATTATCTCATCCTTAGAATTATTAATGGCGGTCTTCGGGCCGCCTTTTTTTGTTGGGTGGGTGTCTGTGAGGAAATTATTTTTTTTGCTCATGCGAGGTTATTCAAAAAAACTGAAAGATTTTTTTTCGAGCTATGAGCGCTTTTGACATCTTTTCTCGCCCTATTGTTTGAAAGAGGAAATTTTTGCTCGAAACGGTAAGCAATTTTTGCACAAAGATAAACACGTCACATGAGGAGTAGAATAAGATGAAACCACAAAAATATCTGCAATCGGCTTTCGATAAAGACTCGTTTAATACTTTCAGCAGCCGCCAGCGCGGCGGACAAGCACGGGCGGTCGGCAGTGTAAAAAAATGCTGCCGGATTACCGGCGCGGTTTTGTTCGCGTCGCTGCTCTGGACGCTCTTATGCTGGTCGGGCTGGCAATTTGTCAAAGCCGATACTATCGTCGGCACTGTCGCAACTGGCGTAGGTCCCACTGCCATCGCAGTCAATTCGGTGACGAATAAGATCTATGTCGCGAATTTCACCAGCGGGAACGTAACGGTGATTGACGGCAGCAACAATTCGACGACAACTGTCGCGGTCGGCACAAGTCCCTTAGCCGTCGCGGTCAATTCGGTGACGAATAAGATCTATGTCGCTAATCGAGACAGCAATAACGTAACGGTGATTGATGGCACGAACAATTCGACGTCAACCGTAGCCGCTGGATCATCTCCCAACGACGTCGCGGTCAATTCGGTGACGAATAAGATCTATGTCCTTAACGGCGTCAGCTCAAATGTAACCGTGATTGACGGCAGCGGCGCGGCGACGACAACGGTTGCTGTCGGCACGGGCTCCGGTGCGGTGGCGGTCAATTCTGTGACGAATAAGATCTATGTAGCGAATTTCAGCGACAACGGCACTGTGACGGTGATTGACGGCAGCGATAACTCGACGTCAACTATCGCGGTCGACATAAATTCCCGTGCCGTCGCGGTCAATTCGGTGACGAATAAGATCTATGTTGTTAATGGCAACTTCAGCGGCACTGTGACGGTGATTGACGGCACGAACAACTCGACAGCGACCGTAGCGGTCGGCACGAATCCCATTGCACTGGCGATCAATTCGGGGACGAATAAGATATATGTCGCTAATTTCAACAGCGCGAACGTAACGGTGATTGACGGCACTAACAACTCGACGGCGACCGCAGCGGCCGGCACAAGTCCCCGTACCGTGGCGGTCAATCCGGGGACGAATAAGATATATGTCGCTAATTTCAACAGCGCGAACGTAACGGTAATTGACGGCACGACCAACTCGACTACAAACATTGCGACCGGAATGAATCCCTTTCCAGTTGCGGTCAATTCGGTGACCAATAAGATTTATGTCGCTAATTTCAACAGCAATAACGTAACCGTAATTGACGGCTCGGCATCGACGCCAACTCCAACGCCAACTCCGACGCCGGCAACGCTGATCGTAACGACCGCCGCCGACACCAACCAGGGTTCTTGCGCACCTGGAGCATGCAGCTTGCGCGAAGCAATCGTCGCGGCCGCCCCGGGGGATGAGATCGTGTTTGCCTCGCCGTTTTTTGACTCGCCCCAGACAATCACGCTCACACCCATCGGCATGGGCGGGCTGGGCGGGCTGGTTATCAATAAAAGTTTAACGATTACAGGCAAGGGGGCGCAGTTGCTCACGGTCGGCCGCCCCGCGCAGACGAACCATGGAAGCAGTAACCGAATCCAAATTTTCAACATCGGCAACAGCGTGACCGTGAATTTGACCGGAATGACGATCAGCGGCGGGGTTTTCGAGTTTGGCGGCGGGATTCAGACGAGCAGCTTCGCCGGGACGAATACGACGATCAGCGGCTGCCATATCACGGGCAACTATGCGGGACAAAGCGGCGGAGGCATTAGAAGTGACAGTCCGATGACGATCATCAACAGCACTATCTCAAATAATATATCTTTGTCCTCGGACGCTGGCATTGCTTCCGAGGGCGGTGGTCTCACCCTAACGAACTCAACCATCAGCGGAAATGTGTCCGGCAGCGACACCGGCGGCATTGGCATCGCTCGCGGCACCTCGGTCATTACGAGTTCGACCATCACCGACAACGGAGCGTCTCTTTCGGGCGGCACGGGCGGTCTGAGCTACGCCGGCTCAGGTAGCCTAACGATTCGCAATACGATCATCTCGGGCAATCGCAATAGCTCGACCAATCCCGACTATGACGGCAACCTTCGGCTTTCCTCGCAAGGCTAC
>JAYUDV010000344.1:0-8544 GCA_043739565.1 Chloracidobacterium sp. | reverse complement strand
GTTTTGCAATTAGAAACTCGAAACACTCCTCGGTTGTCAATTCCTTGATAAACATAAACAAATCTCCCCGAAACTATTCCATCTTAAGACAATTTTAGTTCCCGGTTAAACCTTTTTGATTTCGTGCAAAGACATACTGATATTACTTAAAGGCAACCCGTGTTCCATTCTCCATTTTCTTTATTTATTCAGGCTTAACCACTGCGGCGGACGGCAAGGTGTGAAAAAACTCTCGAATCCTGCGTAGTTTTTCGCGGCTGCAAAATTATTCCGTGAATAAGGGTTATAGGAATTGATATAGAATCGTCCTGTCTCTATAAATTTGATTCGGCACGAATTGTGCCTATTAATTTTTGATTACGAGACTTTAAACACCGAGATCCTTGCTCGAACACTCATCTAAAATGTCAACAAAAACTGCTAAAAACGCTACTGAAGGGTTTAACCGGCCGCCCTCAGCGAACGAAAGTTCCCAATTCTTGCTTGCGCCGCATGCTTATTCGGCAGAACAGATTACGACTTTGCTAAATGTTGAGGTTTCAAAGGGCTTATCAAACGAAGACGCTGGAACACGGCTACTCCGCGACGGAACAAACACGATGGAAACCGCTGTCGGGCGAGGTCCGTTGAGGATTCTCCTCGGACAATTTACTAGTATTGTGGTGTGGCTTTTGGCGTTTGCGGCTGTGGTCGCGTGGTTCACAGAAAGTCAGGTCGAAGCTGCGGCGATCCTGGCGGTGCTGATTCTCAACGCGCTGATTGGATTTGCCATCGAATGGCAAGCCGGACGTGCACTAGATGCTTTGCGTAAGGCGACGCATATCAATGCTCGTGTGCGGCGCAATGGACGCGAACAAGTCATCGAGGCATCCGACCTTGTCTCCGGCGACATTATCATTTTGACTGCGGGTGATCGCGTTCCGGCGGATTCGCTCTTGATCGAAGCGATCAATTTAAGTGCCGATGAATCCACCTTGACGGGCGAAAGCGTGCCAGTCGAAAAATCAGTCACCGTAAGCAAAATTTCCGCGCCGCTCGCCGAACGATCTTCGATGCTGTTTCTGGGATCAAACATTGTTAGAGGCCGCGCTGTTGCGGTGGTAACAGCAACTGGCAAGCAGACCGAGATCGGTCGCATCGGACAGTTAATCAATCAAACAAAATCTGAACAAACGCCGCTTGAGAAAAAGTTGCAGGAGTTGGGTAAAAAGCTCGTTTATATCGTTTTGGGCGTAGCTGCCGCCGTGATGCTGGCGGGTTTGCTACGCGGCGATGAGTGGTGGCTGATGCTCGAAGTTTCAGTCAGTTTAGCGGTGGCGGCAGTTCCGGAGGGACTTCCCGCCGTAACAACTCTGATCTTAGCTCTCGGCGTATTGCGGATGGCCCGCCGGAATGCAATTGTCAGAAAACTTTCGGCGGTCGAAACGCTCGGCAGTACGACGGTTATCTGCACGGACAAAACCGGAACCCTGACCGAAAACCGGATGACCGTACAGGAATACAAACTGGCAAACGGGGAGGTTATTCAAGTTTCCGCAAACACTAAATCAAATTTGGCAGATGAAAATCTTCAGCGGCTTTTGCGCGTCAGCGTCTTGTGTAACGAGGCTTCGTTTGACCCAAGCAACGCTGACGGAAAACAAGCCATCGGCGACCCGACTGAAACCTCTTTGCTCGTGGCCGCTCATAAATTTGGATTAAACGTCCAAACCGAACGCTCACGTTATAAAAAACTCTTCGAACATCCTTTCGATGCCGCCACTAAACGGATGGTAACCGTTTCAGAAGGAGAAGATGAAAAACAGTTTGCGGCTATGAAAGGAGCTCCCGGCGTGTTGCTAGATGCTTGCAGCAACTATGTTGCCCGAGACGGGAAAATCAGCGTTCTCGATGACGAAACACGTCGGAATTTCTTAAAAATTAACGAAGCGATGGCGAGCCGAGCGCTGCGCGTTCTGGCTTTTGCCGAAAAACCATTGGACGGAGATTTTGATTTCAAATCAAACGACGAAACCAAATCAAATGAGGAAACTAAAAACGGCTACATTTTTTTAGGCTTTACCGGGATGATCGACCCGCTGCGCGAAGGCGTTGTCGAAGCCGTCCGCGAAGCTCAAGCCGCCGGAATTCGCATCGTGATGCTGACAGGCGACCAGATAAATACAGCCCGCGCCATCGCTCAAGAACTTCATTTAAGTGAAGGCGCAGATATTTTTGCGTTGCATTCCGACGATCTGGCAGACTCTGACAGCGAAAAGATCGCTCAAATGGCTCGCGAAGCCCACGTTTTTGCCCGCGTTACGCCCGAAGACAAACTCCGCATCGTCGAGGCTTTGCAGCAGGCCGGTGAAATCGTCGCGGTGACGGGCGACGGAGTAAATGATGCTCCAGCCCTAAAACGCGCCGACATAGGAATTGCAATGGGAATGCGTGGAACAGAGGTAGCAAAAGAAGCCGCCGACATCGTCCTGACTGACGATAATTTTTCGACAATCGTCAAAGCCGTCGAAGGCGGACGGACGATTTACGCCAATATCATTAAATTCGTTCATTTGATGTTTTCACACAACCTCGGCGAAATTCTTGTAATTTTTATTCCCATTGCCGCCGGATTTCCGTTGCCCCTGCTTCCATTGCAAATTCTTTGGGTAAATCTGGTCACCGATATTTTTCCGGCTCTGGCTCTTGCCGTCGAGCCGCCATCGCCGGAAACGATGAGTCGCCGCCCGCAACAACAGGAAGGTTTATTGTCCGCGCCTTTTTTATTCTTAATCTCCTGGCAGGGGACGATGCTCGCCGTCATCACGCTTGCCGCTTATTTCTGGGCTTTGCAGACCTACGGCGAAGGAGCACACGCCCGCACGATTACTCTTTTCTCCGTTGTGGGTGTGCAACTCGGACATCTATATAACTGCCGTTCACGAACCAGCTCAGCGTTTGCCGGATTTTTTCTAAATCCATATATTTTCCTCGCTTCGGCGATCGTTATTGCTTTGCAACTGCTCGCCGTTTATTTCCCGCCGCTGGCGCGAGTGCTCGACACCGTTCCGCCGGCAAATGCAGATTTTGTGGTGATTTTGCTTTCGGTGATTATTCCTATCGTTATCGTCGAGATAACAAAAATCTTTGCCCGGCGTAAATCTGGCGCTTAAACTTCTTTGTACGACGGATGCTCAGTTTTAGATTTGAACGGCTGATATTTTTCCGAGAGCGTCCGACTCGGATTTCTTTACTTCCCGCGTCGAAAGCCGGCGCTAATATAAACTCAAAATCAAATTATCGAAGCCGTGAAATCACTTCTTCGCAATATCTCGCAAGTGATTGTTCATAGTAATGATCCATAATTTTATCGAAGATATGCGACACGCCGTAGTTTAACAGCATAGTTTAAGCCGCACCCACCATTCGTGTCCGCTCAGTCATCACTGAAGTTGGACTATCTCGAACCTACTATGCCAGACTCCGGTGAGGAAAGTGATTTTTAACTTTCGCCACAATCTGCTGATCGGTCATCTTGTCGGCGGTCTCGACTCCCACTATGCGTTCACCGAGATTATCCATCTCAAGGCGTTTTTTCAGTTCGCCTTTCGCTTCGCCGGGACCAAATAATAAAATGGATTCGGCATCACGAATGCACGAAATCACTTCCTCGTAATAAGTATTCAGGTGTTCCGTCAACACTCTAAGGCGAATATCGTCTGACGGAACTGACCAACCATTTTGTCTGCGCTTTTGTTCAATACGCTCTTCTCCCATATTTGAATGAACCAGCTTTATTTCTTCCTCTGTGCCTGTCACGGACACGATCACAGCTTTCTCATGATCTATCCATAAACCCACGGTCTCCTTCATAAATTTCTCCTTTTTCTATCTGAAGGCTAGTTCCATCATCCTTATTTCAACGTAAAATCCATCTTGCGCTCCAATCTTTTCGCTTAATTCTCATATTGCGTTTCCTCACTATTGAGCTGGCCTATTTTACCGACTTCTACCGAGTTTCGTAAGCCGCTTCTTCGTGTTTCCGGCGACAATTTTAACAAAGGAACGAATTGTCCAAACCTTGCTTTACAGCCCCGTTGATATTTTCAAATGTTTCCTTGTCGGCATAGAAAATCTTGCCGCACTTACCGCAGGAAAACTCGTATTGATTCTGCTCGGTTATAAAATCGGTGATGCTGACATAGTTTTCCTTCCGGTCGGCATCGCCTTCTTCTTTTATTCCCTGCATCACAACCCTCCGAATACATTCAAAATGACGCAAACGCTTATGCCTGGGCTCGGCAATCGGCGTGTCCGCAGCCGCAGTCGGTCGAATCTCCGTCTTTTTCGCACAACGGGCTGCAATAATCGCTACCCGTTTCAACCGGACAGCCGCACGGTATATGAGCGCATTCCTTTTCAAACTTTTCTTTCATTTCTATTCCCTCCTAATTAAGATTTCAAACCGCTTTCATTGTCAGACTCGGGGTTTGTCCCAACAAACGGCTAACCTCTTCGTCGGTTGTCTGCTCAAAATCCCGATACCACATTCCGACACCGTAGAACGGTTCGGGTGTCATCACGCAGACGCACAGGGCATCGGTTTTCGTCTTGAAATCGCGACAAGTATCACTGGCGGCGACCGGCACGGCAACCACTATTTGTAACGGCTTCAAGGTTCGGATCGCGGTAACCGCGGCCCGCATCGTCGCGCCGGTTGCCAAACCGTCGTCTACGATGATGACGATTTTTCCGCCCAAATCGGGAGCGGCTTTTCCATGCCGGTAAAGTTTTTCCCGCCTTTCGAGTTCTTTCTGCTCTTTTTCGACGACTCTTTCGAGCAGCGCCGGCGGCAAGCGCAATGCCCGCACAAGTTCTTCGTTGAACACGGTTGTGCCGCCCGAAGCAATCGCGCCGAAAGCCAGTTCTTCCTGTCCCGGCACACCGAGTTTGCGCACGATAAAAACATCGAGCGGGGCGTTCAATGCTTTTGCCACCTCAAAACCGACGGGAACGCCGCCGCGCGGAAGAGCAAAAACTACAACGTCCCGCCGGTTTTTAAATTCCGTCAGTTTCGCCGCCAATTGTCGCCCGGCTTCCGCGCGATTTTGAAATTGTTTCTGCATTTGCCACCTCCAACAGTAATTAACAATTTATGCCGCGGACCGCCGATCGGCCGGTAAATCCATTGTTTCCAACTTACGATGCTTTCCGATCACATAATGCTTGACGATTTCCTGCCGGTTGCTCGCGTATCCGGTTGCATACCCGAATCGTTTTCCAACCGACCGATCCCGTCAGATACCCCTCCGGTCGAGGAAGACGCTACGTCGGAGACAGCATCACTGCCGAAAGTAAGTTTGCCGGACGCAAAATTATAAACTGCTTCTGCCTTGTCCTTGACTGTCTGGATGACATCAGCCGACTGTTCCTTTAAGTCGTTTGCTTTTTCAAGTGTTGCGTCATAACCCTGGCGTGTTACATCCGCGATGTCGCCGCGCAGTTCGCTGCCGGATTTAGGAGCAAAAAGAAGGGCGACAGCCGCTCCGACCCCCGTGCCGGCGATAAAATACATGAGTCCGTCGCGAAGCTTCGCCCCGGGACTCGATTTATGGGTTAAGCCGTGTTCACATTTATTATTTTCTAACATTTTATTTCTCCTAATTTCTCCTAAAGATGTTGAGAGCAGACATCAGCGAAGCATTTAGAGCTTTTAAAGGCCTTTGTCGAGATGTCTGCCTCCGGTTGATTTACGGAACAATGTGAAGGTGATTTTCAACTTTGCTGACGCCCGGCGCCGCCCAGGCGGCCTGTCCGGCTTGACTTTTTTCAACCCATGAGCGAACGTTGCCCCACAACTCGACAGTTCCCTCGTGTGATGTCACCATCAGACGACGGGCGTCCACTTCCGCGCTCCGACGAAAGGCTTCCTCGATCTTAGTCTTTACGTCACCCGTCGAAACAGCGGGTTTTACGTTGATTCGATTGTTTACGCCTGCTACGCCCGTCAAATGTTTAACGGCATCCTCTGCCACGTCCTTCTGGTACTTCCAGTCGACATTGCCATCGAGACAGATATAGCGGTCTTTGACCGTAACTTTGATCTGCTTACTTGGCACACTGCTTCTTGATTCCAGAGCCATCACAGCGCTAGCCGCAAGATCTGAATCCGTTACCTTGAACATCGACTTTACAGCAATATCATTTGCCACGGCTTTGACACCGAAAGTGCTCTGTACGGCCTTTTCCGCCGCTAACTTTTCGGAATATGTTTCGACATATCCAGTAAGAGTGACAATACCCTCATCTGCGGCAACGCCGATGTCGGTCGAAGTCACTTCAGGTTCCCAATCGAGCTGCTGTTCGACGCGGTCTCGTAGTTCCTTATTCGTTATTTTTTCTTGTTTCGTTTGCATCTTAAAATCTCCTAATTTTGTTTGCTAACTTGTCTTGTCAAAGTCGGCGTTTCCCAATTTCAACTGTTTTGCCGATCAAACATTTCATTTGATCCTTTCCGAGCGTTCAGGATGAACCTCGTCCTGTATTACCTAACTTATAGCAATGATTGTGCCTGTCAGTCATAAGGCTTTGTTCGCTAGGAATAACGGTATTTGCGATTCTGGATATTGACAAATAAGTGCGAAATCAGACATTTGACGCGGAATTTCACGCAATCAAGTGTGAATTCTTTCGCACTTAGTTTGTTTGGCGGGCTTTAAATTCATCATTTGCAATGTCTCCGCGCGGATTTAACTCATAGGCAAAGTAAAAATAAAGTAATCAGGATGGGAGCCATGTTTTCGAGAAATTGCTCTTGCAGACTTTTGAAATTTTGGGCAAATGTCCAGCTTGGCTCTGATTTATCCAGACGCGGAGCGAGAGCCCAGCACGTCCGCGGGTTGCGATTTTTCGAGTGCTTTCATCACGGACGCCCTGATCGTAGCATTTGATTACGCGAAAGAAGTCTGATTATTCGTCGGTTTTCAGTGGTCGGCACTTTGTACCACACTCGTTTGGTCCACCATTTGCAAAGATGTTAATAATCCGGTGTCGGTGCAACATTGACAAGATTTTTAGTTCGGAATCATGACCTGCCCCGCAATGTGACTCGTCCAATTCTCGCGAGGAGTCTGAGTGATTTCATTGAGCGTAACAAGTCCGGGTGGTTCGCCGCCGTTAAAGACGATGAAATATCGCCCTTCGCCACGCAGCCAAATTGGACTGAGGGAGCGTTGCCGCCGCCGCAAGAGCAACACCGTATCCGATTTTCAAACGACCGGGGCGGCTTGGTTTGAAGCCGCCTAATTCGTGATATTTTGTAGCATCAATAAGGTTATAAAAAATATGAATCCGACAGACTCAAAAAAAACCGTCAGCTCAACCGATTCTTTTTGCCAACTAATTATCAACGCCGCCGAATCGCACGCCGACAAATTAGCAATGTGGATGATCGGCGTGGAAGGCACGGAATACACTTTCGCGGAAATGCTCGACGCGATTCGCTCTATCGCTTTTCGGCTTGAACAAGAGGGCATCGCTTTCGGCGACCGCGTGGCTTTGATTGGCGAAAACCTTCCGCGATGGGCGATTGCGTATCTCGGAATTCTCTTTCGCGGCGCGGTCTGCGTTCCAATCGACCCGCACGGCGAAATTGAAACAATCATCAATTTTCTAGAAAACTCAGAAGCGAAAATGGCGTTCGTGGGCGAGGATTTTATAAAAACCTTTCACCAAGTTGAGGAGCGCACGGGGAAAAAGATTGCCGCCATCGTTCTACAAGATCCAGAAAATATCTCACAGCAGCGACGCGATGGCGAGGAGGAAAACAAAGGAAAAACGACGAAGAACGAAACGCTAAATCCAAAATTCGAAATCCGAAATCCAGAACGGACAGATAGTTTTCAGTATTTTTCCGATTGGGCAAAAACTCCGCGCCCGGCGGATTACGATTCAAAGCCGACTCCGGCAAAACCGGAAGATATGGCAGTTTTGATGTATACGAGCGGGACGACCGGCACGCCAAAAGGCGTTCCTTTAACGCATGGCAACATTTTTTACGAAGCCACGGGTTGTCAAGAGGTGATGCACATTTCCGAAAACGAAGTGGTCCTAAGCGTATTGCCGCTTTTTCATGTTTTCGCTCAGGTAGTTAATTTGTGGGTGATTACCATTATCGGCGGCACGATTTGTTACGTTAAAGAACTCGCGCCCGCCGAACTGGATAAGGCTTTCAAAACCCGAAAAATCACGCTTTTAACCGGCGTTCCGCGTCTCTAGTATCTATTTCACAAAAAGATTTTCGACGGCGTTGCCGCACAAATGTTTCCCGTCCGCTGGCTTTTCGGCACAATGCTCAAGACCAACGGATTTCTACGCGACAAGTTTAATATCAATCTCGGGCAAACGTTTTTCAAAAAAGTTCACGAGGGTTTCGGCGGCAAATTAAACATCACAATTTCCGCCGGATCGCGTTTCGACGAAAAGATCGCACGCGATTATCACGCGCTCGGTTTTACATTGATTCAAGGCTACGGTTTGACGGAAACGAGCGGCGCGGTAACGGCG
>JAYUDV010000343.1:0-1105 GCA_043739565.1 Chloracidobacterium sp. | reverse complement strand
GTCGTCGCTTACGACGAGACGACGGTAACGTATGCACTCGAAGTTTTACGCGACCGCAATTTGGTATATGTCTTTTATGGCAGTACAAGCCGCGTGCCTAAGTACAAGCACATGCTGCCAAGCGTTTATGAACTCGAACCGGACGGGGTGGCAGTGATATGCGAGTTGATGCTGCGCGGGCCACAGACATCGGGTGAATTGCGTGGACGCTGCGAACGGCTTTACGAATTCTCAAGCCTTGCGCTGGTGCAAGAGACGCTTGACGGCCTGATGCGCCGCGACGAGCCGCTCGTTGTGAGGCTGCCGGTCCAGCCGGGGCGAAAGGAGGCGCGGTTTGCCCATCTTCTGTCGGGCGAGATTGACGTCGAGGCTTTTGCTGCTGCACATGCAATGTCGCACGCACGCGGCGGCGTGGGCGCTGAACGGATTGAGCAACTGGAAGAAGAGGTTGCTCGTTTACGCGGCGAGGTTGAGGCGATAAAACAGACGTTTGAGGAATTCAAGAAACAGTTTGAATGAATTGACCCGATCGTTTTCGTTGGAGGTAAAACTATGAATATTGATATGTTGCGTCATTTTTTTGCGTGGTGCGCCGTTATCAACTACGCGATGCTGTTGTTATGGCTGGCTCTCCATCTAGGCGCCCATTCTTTTATGACCCGGCTCTCGCAGCGATTTTTTAACGTGGGTGCCGATAAATACGATTCGGCAACCTATAAGGGAATGCTGTTTTTCAAGCTCGGTATCTTTCTGTTTAATATCGCACCATATCTTGCCCTACGGATAATGGCATAAAAGCAGCGAAAAAAGGTCAACACAACACAGCACAACCTCTTAATATTATTCAGAGACCAATCAACTTAACTAATGAGGTGTTAAATGTCGACTCAGGCTGAAAAAGGAAAAGAGTTTCGAGCGCTCCACGAACGAAACGGAGCATTTATCATTCCAAATCCCTGGGATGTTGGAACAGCTCGTTTACTGGCAAATCTCGGTTTTGAAGCGATGGCGACCACCAGCGCCGGATACGCATTTTCTGCCGGGCAATCGGATAACTCGATCGGCCGCGATAGGATGTTGGCTCATTGCTCCGAGATCGTCTCAG
>JAYUDV010000342.1:0-19762 GCA_043739565.1 Chloracidobacterium sp. | reverse complement strand
TCGTGGTACGTGCCTACGATCAGGCGGACGGCAACGCGGAACGTCGCCGGCTGGGTGTTTACGAGGTTGGTTATCGAATATTCCACGGCGACGCTCCGGCTGGATACAGCCCGAAAAACGGGATCAAATTTGGGAGAATGCCTGCAACCCACTGCATCAAACTCGTTTACGCCGATGGAAGTAAGTCGGGTGCAACCGGTGAAACAATCTTTAACTATATCGCGACCAATTTTGTAGACGGTGGTAGCTGCCAAGAGGGATTTTTGGACTCATCGGAATTGGAAAGTGGCATTTACAACCTACAGATATTTGTCTCAGATTATTTTGGTAACATCACAACAAAGAACGTTACATTTGAGGTAGTAAAATGAAAGGAATCGTCGCGTTATTTTCGCTTTTTACAATTTTTGCCGCCGTTATGCCGCTTAATGGGGCGCTTGGCCCTACGTCTATTTTAATTACTCCGCCCGCACCTAAACCCGCACCTAAATTTACCAACTCCGAGCGGCAGGCCGAACTCGCCCACCGCCGTGCCGCCGTCGAGACAAAAATGGGAGACAAAAGCGTGATGGTGCTCTACAGCGCCGAGCATAAGCTCTATACAAACGATGTCGATTACGTCTTTCGTCAAGAGAATAACCTTTACTACCTGACAAATCTCAAGCAGGCGGGGGCAACACTCGTGATCGCTAAAAGCGGCGGCAAAGTGACCGAAACCGTTTATTTGCCAAAGCGAGATCCGCAAAATGAAACGTGGAATGGCAAAATGTACGCCAACGACGAAGCCGCTAATATCTCAGGCATCAAAAACATTCTGGACGCCGAAAATTGCGCGATGTTCCTCGATGGATTGAAAGCCAAAAGCGATAAGTCGATCCAGACTGTCTATCTATTGCTCCCCGACGGCGAAGCCGACTCGAATGGCAAGCGGGAATTCCGCGTCGAAAACGAATTTTCAAAACAGATCTCGGGGCACAAGGTCGTCAACGCCCAGCCGATCTTTGCCGACCTCCGTCAGATCAAATCGCCGTATGAGTTGAAAATGCTCCAGCACGCGATAGATATTACGACCGAGGCGCAAATGCGTGCGTGGGCGATGGCCGGCCAGGCCTCGATGGAATACGAAGTCCAGGCCGAGGTCGAGTATACATTTCGACGCCGAAATGCGGATTTTTGGGGCTACCCATCAATCGTTGGCTGCGGGCCAAATGGTACGACGCTGCACTACGAAGAAGCCGCCGGGCCTGTAACGAAGGGCAAGTTGCTCTTGATGGATGTCGGTGCCGAATATGAGCACATGACAGCGGACGTGACGCGGACGTTTCCCGTCAACGGTAAATTTACAAAGGAGCAGGCCGAGATCTATCAGATCGTTTACGACGCACAGGAAGCCGCCGCTAAGGCCGCAAAACCCGGCGCCACAATGTCACAGCTTAGTGCCGCCGCCGACAAAGTAATAAAGGACGGACTCTTTCGCCTCGGCCTGATAACGGACAACGGGCCGAATTCACAGCAATTTCGACTATGGTTTATGCACGGACTCGGCCACTGGCTCGGGATGAACGTCCACGATGTCGGCGACTACGGCATCCCTCTTAAGCCGGGCATGACCTACACCAATGAGCCGGGCATCTATATTCGCCAGGACGCTCTGAATTATCTACCGGACACGCCCGAAAACAAGGCGTTTATCGCTAAGGTCCGTCCCGCGTTCGAAAAATATAAGAATATCGGCGTCCGCATCGAGGACGACATGCTCATCACGCCGACCGGCGTTGAGTGGATGACCAAAAATCTGCCGCGAAAGATAGTCGATATCGAGGCCTTTATGGCGAAAGCACCGAAAACTCTTGCTTACACGTCTATGAGCGAAAACGTTCCTGCTTTTACTTTTCTACCGCGCTGATAAGCATATCGGCGTAGACCGACTTATATAATTTTTTCGAAAACATCGGATTAAACTCCACGAGCTTTTTGTATGGAGCCAGTGCCGACTGCTTGTCCTTTTCTAGCAAATAAAGCTGTCCCAAAATACGGTGTGCCGCCGTATTTTCCAGAAACGCCGCCATCGACGATCAGGCCTTCGAGATTTCCGAAGGCGATGTCGGCTGCCGAGAGGATCGGCGTGACGCCTTTGAGCAGATCAGCGCCGTCATTCGGCGGCATTCGCGAATCGTTCGGGTACGGCGAGCCCATCGTCACATCGCCTACGGCCGCTATCGTTATCGGCTCGTTGTTTTTCGGTGCGGCTTCGGTCTGTGGGGGCGCGGTGTTGGCCGTTTCCTCACTACCGGCGACCTTTGGCTGGCACGCCAGGAGTACGAAAATCGCCGAAATCGCCAAAGAGATGACAGAAATGTTTGCTCGTTTATTCATAGGTCTTCGACACCGGATCAAGGCGAACAGGATGGACATCTGGGTAAGCAAGGTTTGTCCATCCCGTTTATATTGACATCAAAACGAGCTCCGACATTGAGGTAATATTCCGACAAGTGTAATGCCCGCGACAAACTTAAAAAGCGTATGTCGATCGAAGACGTGACGATTATTACCGGCCGAAACTTTATAGATTTCGCGGAAACGTTTATCGTCTTCTGCGTCGAATCCCGAGACGTTTATCACTCCGTCCAGGTAAACAGTCGAAAGAGCATTGGCCGCGGCATCTGAAATGCTTGCCGGCGCCGGCTGGTTGCCAAAGGTTATGAGCGTTTTTCCGGATGCGATGGTTTTTGCGACATCAAATGTCACGATCACGATCTGTCCTCGTGCGGATGATCTTGCAAACGCGCTGGTTGAATCAACCAAAATGGTCAGACGCCCGATGACGTCGGCAGTTTCACTTGATGGCAGGCGAATAGCATTTCAATCAACGCAGCAAGGTAATTCTGAAATATACGTGATGAATCCCGATGGCATAGGCCTGTTGCGGCTAACCAGAAACCTCGCCGATGACAAAAATCCAGCCTGATCCGCCGACGGATCAAAAATAATATTCGCAAGCAACCGCACCGGCAAATATACGATTTACGAAGTAGCTCTGTAACCAGTTTTGAAGGCTCCGACAAGCTATTCCAGCCCGACAAAATTTACACCAGTCAGATCGCCGGTCGGCACGACCGTCTGCGGCTGATAGCGAAAGCGTCGCGATAAAATACGGATTGTGTATGAGAATCCGGGAGGCACGTTTTCAAATGAGTAAAACCCGAACGAGCTGGTCGTTACGCTCCGCACTGCGCCAATCGAATCGGTGAGCGAGACGGTCGCGTTTCGCAGTCCAGTAATTCCGTCCGAGGTAAAAATGCGGCCCGAGATCGATATGTTAGCCACCGGTGCCGCTGAGCCGCCCCAGAATCCGCCGCCGACTTGAAACGTCCCACCGGACGAGGTCGATCCGGTGGGCTGGCCCGACGTGCCGTCAAGCGTAAATGTTCCACCGGCGGACTGTCCGCCGCCGCCGCCAGTAACAGATCGCAAGATCGTGAAATTGCCGCCCGACCGCCCGTCCGTGATCGTAAACATTAAGAATAAAAAACCCAGTATTTTTACGTACGCCTCAGCAATTTTCATTGTGTTTTCCTCATTTATGGACACGCTATCGCCGACAGCACGATTGCCCCCGCATTGTCGATCGACATGAGTTTACAGGTAGTTCCATTCGGTGATTTCAGGATGATTCCCTGGCCGGGTGATCCGACAAGGATATTGCCACCGGTTACGTTCAATTTTGCTTTCGGCGCGGTCGTGCCAATACCGACGCTTGTATCGGCGGTCGCGTTGTTGACACCGTTAATGCCGCCAAGCACCATTGAATTGCTTTGCGACACTTGGGCGTATGCGCCGAAGGCGGCGGCGTTAGTGAGATTGTTGACTCCTGTCGGCATATTTGCGTAAGCCCCAATCGTGGTATTTTTGCTTCCGATGGCATTCTGCGTACCGGCAAATTGACCGATGAATACATTTTTTTCTCCCGTCGTGTTGCCGCCGCCGGAGGAATCTCCGACAAATGAGTTTTCCTTTCCTAAAGAGTTGCTTCCGCCGCTGCCACCTCCCACAAAAGTGTTGTTTTGTCCGGTTGTATTGCTGATGCCCGCTCCCCAACCGAAGAAAGAATTTTGGAGACCAGTGGTATTCGACATGCCCGTGAAAGATCCGAAGAAAGCATTTTCACCGCCCGTCGTGTTCGCATTACCCGCCTGACTGCCGAAGAAGGCGTTTTCGAATCCTGTCGTATTGGTTGAACCGGCTGCCGCGCCGAAAAACGAATTGTTTCCGGTTTGATTATTTGCGCCCGCGTTCGCCCCGAAAAAAGCGTTGTTGCTGCCGGCCGAATTGCTTATCCCGGCCGAGTTGCCGACAAAAGTATTTGACCCTCCCGAAACATTGCTCGCACCGGCGTTATTCCCGAGAAAGACATTTTGGATCCCGTTGACGTTGCTAAAGCCGGATCGGCTGCCGAGAAACGTGTTTTCACCACCGATGGTGTTACTATTCCCGGCGCGATTGCCGAAAAAAGAGTTGAACGCACCGCTTGAATTATTCACTCCGGCCCCAAGACCGACGAAAGTGTTGTCCATTTCAAGCCCGGACGAAGCGATGAATCTCACGCCATTTAATCGATACTGCGTCGTCGCATTAAAAATGCTCGCCGTGCCCGTACCTGATATATTAAAGTTTGCTCCCGCCTGTTGGACGGTTTGATTCAAGATCCCGCTGCCTGCGCCGCCGCCCGCCGTCGTTTGGATCGTGCCGTCAGGAAATTTCACTCCGCCGGTTATTGTTTCTATCAAACCGGCGACCGTTAATTTGGAGTTCGGTGTCGATGTGCCGATGCCGACATTGGCGTTGTTGCCAAGAATGAGGGAATTGCTTTGTGAAACGATTGCATTTGCGCCGATGGCGGTGGCGTTTGTTAAATTATTTATGCCCACTGTCTGGCTGCCGAGAAAAGTGTTATCACTTCCATTCGTGATGCCTCTGCCCGCTAAGTAACCGACCAGAATATTTCTATCGCCGGTCGTTAAACCCGTCCCGTTGAGGAAATCATAACCGGCGGCAGCTCCCAAAAAAGTGTTAGAAAAACCGGACGTGAAACGATAACCTGTTGAGTTACCAAAAAACGCGTTCGACCCTCCATCCTTGTTATTGAAACCTGCCGCCCCGCCAAAGAAAGCATTGAAACTGCTGTTGTCAACCGTCTTAGCACCGGCAAACGCACCGAAGAAATCATTATTGGTGGCTGCCGTATTCGCTTTCCCTGCTTCAAAACCGAAAATTGAATTATTTGCTCCGCCTGTGTTGTTAAGTCCCGCCGAACTGCCAAAAAATGAATTCTGCCCCGATGTGTTATTGCGTCCGGCATTGCGCCCGAAAAATGCGTTGTCGCTGCCGGTTACGTTCGCTCCGCCTGAACTTGTGCCGACGAAGGTATTGTTTGTGCCGGTCGTAGTCTGTTCGCCCGCACCCGCGCCGAAAAAGGCGTTGAACGAGGCTTTGTTATTCAATCCGGCCCATCGCCCGACGATCGTGTTAAAATATCCCGTTTGACTCGAAAATCCCGCTCCATAACCGATAAAGACATTGGCAGCGCCCACCGTGTTCCCGGCGCCTGCTTCAGCGCCGAAAAATGAATTTTCGTTGCCCTCGGTATTGTTAAACCCCGAGCTCTTCCCGAAAAACGAGTTTGCACCGCCTATCGTAGTGGCTTTTCCGCTGTTCGCCCCGAAGAACGAATTTGCCGAAACGGTGTTGTTTCGTCCGGCGTCGCGCCCGAAAAATGAATTGTCGGCACCCGTAACATTCGTGACTCCTGAAAATGAGCCGACGAATGTGTTATTCGCGCCGGAAGTATTTGCAAATCCAGCACCGTATCCGAGAAATGCGTTGTCTGAGCCTGTCGAATTGTCCCGGCCGGCACCCGCTCCGAAGAAGGAATTCGATCCGCCCGTTGTGTTGCTAGATCCCGTAGCATAACCAAAAAAGGCGTTATTATTACCGGTCATGTTGGATCGGCCTGCAAAGGCGCCAAAAAAAGAATTGGTACCCCCGGCGGTGTTGCTGCTGCCTGCCATACTTCCAAGAAAAGTATTAGAAATGCCGCTGGTATTCGCTTGCCCGGCGCCAAATCCAGCGAAGAAATTATTGCTGCCTGCCGCCCCGACTCCTAGAAGCCGCTGACCGCCGAGATTGTATTGTGTCTGGGCGTTGACCGTATCGAGCGAGAGCGTGCCTGCAACCGTCAAGCCGCCTGTGATCGAGACATTACCGCCAGCATCCTGTTGAACAAAGCGCGACGCGTCAACGCCGCCAAGCTGAGCCGCGTTTGTAGCCGTATCGGTGTTGAGGCTCTTTACGGAATACGGCGTGGTCGACACGGGTTGTCTGGGTGTGAGCGGCGTGAACCCCCCGACGCCGGTCTGCCTGACGTGGATCTCAAGAAAACGGGGGGCACCGGGAAAATTTGAGCCGAAATCGAGCGGCATGGAAAAAATGCCATTCGCAACCTCCACGCTGTTTTTCGTGAGCGTGTTTCCGATCTTCAAACCGTCGCGCAATGCGTCGTAAAGCAGAAACTCAAAATCAAAATTGCCCGCCGCCGGAACGCCGCCGTTCTGTAGCTGGCCCTGATATGTAAATTCAGTCGTCTGGGCTTTCACACAAGGCAGAAATACAAAAGCAGATAGTATAGACACAAAAACCAAGGCCATTAATTTTGACATCCTCATCCTCCGAAAAAATAATCTTTATTGAGTAACGATAAACCCGTCGACACCGTTCTCACGACAACCTCGCCCAGCGTGCCGTCGAGAGCAAATGTCTATGCTAAAATTTGTCTGCTCCCGTCCGTGATCACAGTTTTTTGCATGACGAATGCCCTGCCCGATCGGCGTTATGCAGACAGAGAAATAAACGAAAAAACAAGGAATAAGATTGAAATTGATTTAAATAGATTCATCGTAGTTTCTCCTTGCTAATTCCTTTTGATCGCCGCTTTCGACTGCGCTTTTACTTTCCGTTCGACGCGGGTTAAGCGCCGACGAAGTTCCACATTTATTCGCTGCGTTGTTCGACTGGCCCTCTGGAGTTGCTCAATCTGTATCTGCTGCGACCGGTTTTGTTTCACAAGCGTCATTATTTGCGTTTGCTGCTCTTTAACGGCGTTTATGAGGACCATGTTTAGGCGTTCGTACCGGACGCCCTCGACCACGCCTTCTTTATTCCGCCATGCGAAAAAAGGAGCGACCTTTGCCACATCTTCCGTCTCGAGACCGATGTCGTAAGTTCCGCCAGACTGAGCGGAAATGAACGAGGACAGAAAAAGCATCATCGATAAGGCCGCGATAAATTGCATTTTTTCGTCATTGTTCACTCGTTCTCCACGCTCCGGATCCGACGCTGTTTTATACTTGGCGATTTCGCAGTTCAGTCATCAATAAACTATGACCATTACAGTACTGTCGGCTGCTGAGCCATCCGAGCAGGTTGTACCGACAGAAACGCTAAATCCTGATAAATTAAATATTCCTGCACTGGGAGAAGCGCATATATTGCCATTAACAGCCGACGATGAGAGAAAACGGTTATCCACTTGAAACCCGAAGTTTATTGAGTAAACACCCGTTGACGCGCGTGCGGAACTGAACCCACAACCACCGGCAGAAGAATTAGTAACTGCGTTAAAGCAACGAGCAATCGTACCATTTGGGTTGAGAGCTATTAGTGCTTTGACTAAGCCGTTAGAAGTTATCGGCTGAATGACGTTGCCATAGACATTGACATTGCCAGGCGGGTCGATCAGCATTCTCGTCGCTGCGGAATTAATGCTCGCGAGCTGCCACGCCCCGCTGTCCGTCACATTTTGAAGGTAGCCGTCCCCGGCCGTCGTGTTGTAAAGGTCGAAACGCGGCGCGCCGGTCGCGTTGTATGCACCCGCCCCGCTGACTGCCAGCCTTGCCGTCGGACTGACCGTGCCGATGCCGACGTTGCCTGATCTGTCAATGTTTATGCCGTTTGTGCTTGCCATTGCTCCTGGTCCTGTACCGGCGAGCAGTTTTAGCGTCGTGCCGTCAAACCTCACATCGGCACGGTTTGTACCGATTATCGCCATCCCCGATTCTCCGCTTGGCGCGCCAAAGTTCACCAGTCCACCACTCCCGCCCGCGTTCACGACAAGCTTGTTCTGCGGCGTCTCAGTGCCGACGCCGACGTTGCCCGCCGTGTCAATAGCTATGCCATTGGTGCCGGACGGAATTCCGCCCGGTCCATTGACCAGCTTCAACGTGCCGTTAAATCTAAGGTCTGCCCTGCCGTTGGCACCGGAAATGCTCATTCCAGTCTCTGAATTGGGCGAGCCAAATTGAACTTGATTTACTTGTGCTCCAGCAGCAAGGGAAACACTGTTTGGCAACTGCACAGCGCCTGCCGACTGAGTGATAAGCGAAGTTCCTAATGTTGTGCTGCCTCCGCTCCACACGGGAATGCTGTTCACCGTGCCGCTGCCGCCAACACCGCCGCTTGTCGAGGCAATTGTCAACGTGTTGCCTGACGGTGTGATGGTGATGTTGTTACCTTGAGCAAGAGTGACGTTGTCGGTCAGACCGTTTAGGCTCTTCACGACTTGACCGGTCGCGATCTTTGGAGCCGTGATGGTTGATGCGGCGATCTTGGCATCCGTGACGGCATTGTTGGCTAGTTCGTTTGTTCCGACTCCGCCCGCCGCGATGCCGACAGTGACATTGCCGGTCGTACCCCCGCCGATCAGGCCTGTTCCCGTCGTGACGCCGGTTATTGTGCCGCCGCCGGCTGAGATGGTTGCTAGTTCGAACGCGGCGGGATTTACTCCGTCATTTTTGTATCGCAAAACCTTGCCGTCATCAGCTTGTACTGGTGACGGAACCGTCAGATTGCGAATTCGCTGGACTGTCGTCGCTCCCTGATTGCCTGTCACATCACCATTTAGAACACCGCTGAAATTGACCGCAGTGGTGGCATTCGTGGCATTTGCCGCGTTGGCAACGGTTCCCGTAACCTTAGCACCGTCAAGCGACCCGATTTGAGCGTTCGTCACGCAGCCGACGCAAGATGCCGACAACCCGTTGGCGGTTGTCGCATTGGTCGCGTTCACGGCATTGGTTGCATTGGTTGCGTTCGTTGCGGTTGTCGCATTCGAGGCATTAGTTGCGTTGGCAACGGTTTCTGTCACTTTGCTGCCGCTGACGCTGTTGACCTTGGCGTCGGTCACGCCGCCATCGGCCAGTTGCGTCGTGCCAACGCCGCCGTTTGCGATGCTCAGTGTGACGTTGCCGCTGGCACCGCCGCCGGTCAAACCGGTGCCCGGCGTGACGCCCGTGATCGTTCCGCCCCCACCGCCGCTGCCGACAATATCGGTGTCAGGTATCCACTGATTGGTCGTGCTTTTGAATTTGAGTACCTGTCCGCCAAGCGGCGCGGTATTCGCGACATCGCGTCCCTGAAGGCGCGTAACTGTCGTCGCACTTTGAGTACCAGTGACATCGCCGTTTAGATTTCCCGTAAAGTTTGTCGCAGTGACGGCATTTATGGCGTTTGTGGCGTTCACCGCATTAGCGGCGTTTGCGGCATTGTCAGCAGACAAACTCTTGATCGAATACGGAGCACTAGTCAACGGCTGCCTTGGCGACAACGTCGTAAACGCTCCGACGCCCGAGGCTCTTACACGTATCTCGAGAAATCGTGCGGCGCCTGGAAAGAGGCTTCCAAAATCCAACGATACGGAAAATATGCCGTTCGTGACAGCGACCCCGCTCTGCGTTATCGTTGACCCAAGCTGCGTTCCGCCACTGTCAAACAGCACAAACTCAAAATCATGAGGACCGTTAGCCGCCACGCCGCCCGAACTCAAACTGCCCTGATATGTAAACGCCGTCGTCTGAGCGTTCGCCATTGTCGAAAATACGAGCACTGCGAGAATGCTCAGGATGGTTTTGGTGTAAAAACACTTCATAGTTTTATCCTCAACTTGTGTCAGGACCGTGAACGGTAGTGACCAAAATCAAGCGTGACGCTAAACACGCCATTTATCAGCGCAGTGTTCGGCCGCGAGACGACCGTGTTGCCGATCGGCGTGCCGCCCTGGATTGTCGGATACAGCCGAAACTCAAGGTCGTAGGCGCCGTTGGCCGGGTTTGTCCCGTCATTCAGACGTCCCTGAAAGCTAAACCCATTCCCCTGCGCTAAACTCACGCTTGCGGTCAGGCAAATAAACATCAAGCCGATGAAAATGCGTTGTAAAATTGATTTCTTAGTCATGGTTTTTCTCCTTTCCGCAGAATTCGAATGGTCGTTGAGAGGCAGTCCTCGACCACCTCTCAAGTACTCCAGGAATGTATTTTTTATTCGAATGGCGTCGCGGTTGAGGTGGTGCAGCCCGTAGCGAGAACATTACCGCCTGGATCGCGAAGCTCGAATGTTCCGGTTGAGGAGAAATTGTCTCCGTCAAGCACGGCGCGCTGGGTCACGCGGAGCCTTCCGACAGGCACACCTGTGGGAGTCAACGGGAAAAACGTAAATGCGAAGGAATAGCGGCCATTGCCGCGATATTGTGCCCAAATACCGTGACCAGGGCTTCGAAACGGAGTCATCGGGTTAGCTCCATATTCGGCCAGGGTTCCGCCCATGCTAAAGGTAATTAAGCCTTGAAAAGACGGCGCGACCTGGACGCCGGTTTGACAGTTGCGCGGCGTAACGGTTGTCATCCAGACGCCGACGATGCGATTTGACGGCTGGGCCGACAATTCCGACGGGGTCAACACTTCTTCTTTTTCTTCCTGGCCGTAAATTGAAATTTGAGCCACTGCAATAAACATCATCAATGTAAATGCGGTAAAGCCAATTGTTTTTGTGATTTTGTTTTTCATTTTTCCCTCTTTTGTTTTAATTTATTTCAGCACAAACTTTTTGATTCCGGCTGATTTTTTTGCGTTCAAATATTAACGCGACGGGACGGCGAAAAAAGGCTGAATATATTTTTGAGATTTTTTATCTTTCGGAAAAACAAATTGACCTAAGGCACAATACAAGCCTATTCTTGTATGCATAAAAATCGTGGCAAGATATGGAGCAATCTCAACAAACACCGCAAGAAATAACCGGGATGCTGCGCCAGTGGAGCGACGGGAAACAGGAAGCCCTCGATTCACTTCTGCCGCTTGTTTATGACGAACTGCACCGCCAAGCCTCGCGCTTTCTGCGCCGCGAGCGCTCCGGACATACCCTGCAAACGACCGCGCTGATTCACGAGGCCTATTTGAAATTGATTGACCAACGCGAAGTCAACTGGCAAAATCGGGCTCATTTTTTTGGCATCGCCGCCCAGGCAATGCGCCGGATTTTGGTTGACCATGCAAAAGCACGGCATCGGGAAAAACGCGGCGGCGAGGATGAGAATGTACCGCTCGAAGCCGTTACGCTTGCGGTTTTGGACGCCCGAAGCATTGATTTAGAGGCTTTAGATGAAGCCCTGACACAGCTTGCCAGAATGGATGAACGGCAAGCGCGAATTGTCGAGTTGCGTTATTTTAGCGGTTTGAGCATCGATGAAACCGCCGCAGCTCTGCGCATTTCACCCGCCACCGTAAAAAGTGATTGGAAATTGGCAAAGGCTTGGCTGTATCAAGAGATTACGAAATGAATTTGGAGCGTTGGCAAAAAGTAAAGGCCTTATTCGATGCCGCTGTCGAACTCGCGCCAAAGCGGCGCAAGCAGTTTCTCGACAAATCGTGCAGTGCGGATGAAGATTTGCGCCGGGATGTCGAAAAACTGCTTGCGTCGTCGGACGAGGCGGAAAGTTTTATGGAACAGCCCGCCGCACACAAAGTCGCGAGCCGGATCATCGAACCGCGTGTGACTCTCGCAAGCGGCAAACAGTTTGGCCATTACAAAATTATCAAACAGATAGGCGTTGGCGGAATGGGCGAAGTTTATCTCGCCCAGGACACAACGCTCGACCGCAAGGTTGCCGTCAAAATTCTCAACAAACAATTCGCGGGCCACGACTCAAATCTTGAGCGCTTTACGCGGGAAGCAAAAGCCGCCTCCGCCTTAAATCATCCAAACATTCTCGTCATTCACGAAATAGGCGCGGACGGCGAAACAAATTATATCGTCAGCGAGTTTATCGAAGGCAAAACACTCCGTGAGGTAATTCACGAATCGAATTTGAAACCTTCGGGAATTTTGGACATCGCAATCCAGATTTCCAGTGCTCTCACTACCGCGCATGGCGCTCGTATCGTTCACCGCGATATTAAGCCGGAAAACATTGTGGTGCGGCCTGATGGATATGTGAAGATACTGGACTTTGGCCTGGCAAAGCTCGTCGAACAAAAAGCTATCGGCTTAGAAGAAGCTACCGCGAGGCAAAACCAAACGGCCGAGGGCATAATTATGGGCACGGTCAACTATATGTCGCCCGAACAGGCTAAAGGCGAAAAGGTGGATGAACGCACCGATATCTTTAGCTTAGGCGTAGTCATCTATGAACTGGTCACGGGCAAAACGCCGTTTGCGGGAAATTCGATGTCGGAAACTTTTGCCAATTTAATAAACGCCGAACCGCAGCCACTTTCGCGTTACGCGTCAAATGTTCAAGGCGAAATGCAGCGGATCGTTTCTAAAACGCTTCGCAAAAACAAAGACGACCGTTATCAAACGATGAAAGGCCTACTAGCGGATTTGAAAGATTTGCGGGAAAACCTTGCGTTTGACGAGAGATTGGAAAAATCGCATTCTCCAAGTAATGAAAATGCGACCGCAGTTTTACAAACGGCGACGGGTGATATCAATAACCGGACAGATGCGACAAATAGTAATCTCACCGGACAGATCAAAAGGCACAAATCGTTTGCCGCCCTCACGCTCGCCGCTTTGTTCATTGGCATATTCGGACTTGGCTACTATTTTCTGTCGTTGAAAAAAGCCGTTTTGAGCACGGACAATAAGAAATCGCTTGCCATTTTGCCGTTCGTAAATTCCGGTCAGGACCCGAATGCCGAATATTTGTCCGACGGCATTACAGAGAGCGTTATCAATAATCTGTCACAGCTTGCAGGTTTACGTGTGATGTCCAGAAATTCGGCATTTCGATTTAAGAATAATCAAACCGATACTAAAAATATCGGTTCCCAACTTGGTGTAGAGGCGCTGGTAACAGGTGACATCAAACAACTTGGCGATAAACTCGTCATCAATGTCCGCCTGATCGATGTGAGCGACGATTCGCAAATCTGGGGGAATCAGTATGTCAGAACATCGGCGGACATCATTGCCACTCAGAACGAAATAGCGCAAGCCGTCGCGCAAAATCTGCGTGTGAAATTATCCAACGTCGAACAGCAGCAGCTTGCTAAACGCCCAACGGAAAACGTCGAAGCCTGGCAGGTTTATCAAAGGGGACGTTTTCACGTTTTCAAATTGACACCGCCGGAAATTCAGGAGGGCATTTCATATTTCCAAAAGGCGATTGAAATTGACCCGAACTATGCTCGTGCATACGTCGGTCTTTCGGAGGCGTACCGCTCGCTCACATTGGCCGCTGAGGCTCTGCCAACGGAGTTTTTGCCGAAATCGCAAGCGGCAGCACAAAAGGCAGTCGAACTTGATGATAATCTTTCCGAAGCTCACAGCGCTCTGGGTGCGACCCTTTTTTGGGAATGGAATTGGAACGAAGCCGAAAACCAATTAAAACGCGCCCTGGAACTTAATCCGAACAGCGGCGACGCGCATATATTTTACGCCCATTTGCTTTCCAATACGGGGCGGCACACGGAAGCGATTGCCGAAGCAAAACGCGCCCGTGAACTCGACCCGCTGTTTCCGTTTATCAATGCGCTCGAAGCACAATTTCTGCTGCACGCCGGACAAACGGACGAGGCTTTAGCCAGATCGCAGAAAACTTTTGAACTGGCCCCGGCTTTTTGGATGCCGCATTTATATGCCTGTAGCGCGTACATTGAAAAAGGAATGTATGCTGAGGCCGTTGCCGAAGCGCGTAAGGCAAAAGAGCTGTCGCCCTTTCAAACCTCTTCCGTTTCCTTCGAAGGCTATGCTTTGGCAAAAGCGGGAAGACGCGGCGAAGCTCAGGCGTTGCTAAATGAATTATTGAAACTATCAACCATGCGTTTTATTTCAGCAAATCAGATCGCGATGATCTATAACGGTCTTGGCGAAACCGATAAATCGCTCGAATGGCTGGAAAAAGGTTACGAACGGCACGACCCGAAAATGGCGTTTCTCAAAGTCGATCCGAAGTGGAACAACCTGCGGTCAGAACCGCGTTTTATCGTATTGATGAAACTGGTGAAATTTGAGCAGTAATAAAGTGAAGTCTAAACCCGCGGCAATACATCGATACAAGGAGACTGTATAATAGCGACGACCAAAGATTTTTTAGAACATTGCCGATTTTGCCAAAACAGGTTCAAACATTTTCGTCCAATAACGGCAGGCTGCCGCTTGTGATCGTAAACCCGAAATCGGCCTCAGGCTCGACACGTGAAAAATGGTCGCAGACGGCCAGTGAACTGCGTGCTCATTTCGGGCCGTTCAGCGTGGCATTCACAAAAAGCCAGGGCGATGGCATCGACCTGGCGACGCGGGCGGCGAGGTCGGGCCGCAAATTTATCATTGCCTGCGGCGGCGACGGCACGATCAACGAGATCGCCAACGGCATTTTGCTCTCCGGCGAGGATGTCGAGCTTGGCATACTGCCATCGGGCACGGGCGGCGATTTTCGTCGAACGCTCGGGCTGCCGCTCAATACCCGTGAGGCCGCCGCATCGCTCCGGGACGGCCAAACAAAATTGATCGACGCCGGAAGGGTTACTTTTCAAGGCAATTCCGGCAAGACCATCAGCCGTTTCTTCCTCAATGTATCGTCCTTCGGCCTCGCGGCCTCGGTCATTAAACGCGTTAAGTCGGCAAAGGTTTTTGACTGGCTGCCGATGACAGGAGTTCGCGGACGAGCAAATTTTGCCATGTCGGCGTTGCATGAGGTGCTCGATCTCGATCCGGTCAGCGTCCGCGTCAGATTTGATGACGGCGAAGAAAAGACGGTACAAACGATCAACTTTTGCATTGCAAACTCCCGTTATTTCGGCGGCGGCATGATGATCGCACCGAACGCCAAGATCAACGACGGCCTTCTCGACGTTGTCAACATCGGTGACATCACCACGGCGAAGATCCTCTTGAACGCATACTCGCTCTATCGCGGGACCCATCACAAACTAGACGAGGTTAAAAGTACGCTCGCGCGAAAGATCGAGGTTGCAGCCGTCGATCCATCAATAGAGTTACTTTTGGAGACGGACGGCGAATTGCCGGGCAAACTTCCCGCTACCTACGAGATAGTTGCAAATGCGATTCGCGTCCGCGTACCTCAAAATAAGGTTTGACATCAAAAAAACCTTGCTTTGAAAGTCGCGTTTCCATTAAACTATTCTAAATAAATTGCCGAAGTCATTTCCTGCGGGAAATAACACGGGGGAACCAAAGGTTTTGCATTTGGCAAGACAGGGGCGTATCTGAATTACAGAAGAAGACTTCTTCGCTTCCAGCCCGGCAGCTAACCTCGTAGGCATTAACGAAGAAGGACATTTCTCGAGAGGTTGTGAAAGTGTGCTTCACAACCTCTTTTGCATTCAGATTTTGGCGACTTTTGGGTTCAAATTTTAACGACCGACAAACGTGATGAAACTGGTCTTAAATGCTTGCTTTACGGGTATAATTCTTTCGCTGCTGTTGTGTGCCGCCTGTCTTCCTAGCGGCCCGGACAATAGTTCAAACGGCAATACGATCACCGTTTATGGGTTTTCGATCATGAAAGAAGCTCTCGAAAAGGAGATTTATCCGGCATTTTCCGCGAAATGGAAAAAGGAGCACGGTGAAGATATAGACTTTGTTTCGTCGTTTGCCGGCTCTGAAACAGTCACCAATCAGATACTCCAGGGAGCACCGGCTGATCTGGCAATACTATCGATCGAGCGTGACGCCGATCGCCTTGTCGAGGGCAAGGCGTCGCCCGCCAATTGGCGCGAATTGCCTAATAATGGGATAGTCAACAGGACGCCATTCGTAATCCTCGTACGGGCAGGAAACCCCAAAGGAATACATGATTTTGCCGATCTTGGAAAGCCGGGCGTAAAGGTCATCCACCCTGATCCGGTTAGCTCGGGCGGTGCTCAATGGTCAATCCTTTCGATCTACGGTTCGGAGCTGAAAAAATCAGAGGCCGAAACCGGCACGGCCGATCGGGTCAGGGCGTTGCTTACCCTACAGAGTATCTGGAAAAACGTAATATCGTCGCCAGGCTCGGCGCGTGAAGCGAGAACGCAATTCGAGCTCGGTCAGGGCGACGCTCTGATTACCTACGAGCTCGAAGGTATTATCATGAAGAAATCGAACGCACCGATCGACGTCGTCATACCCAAATCGACCATCTTCAGTGAACATCCGGCTCTGATAGTAGACCGAAATATGGACGCAAAGAAACGTCCCGTTATCGAGGCGTTTTTGAGATATCTGTGGAGCGACGACGCACAACAGGCTTTTGTTAAATTTCACTTCAGATCTACAACCAACGAAACATTCAACGACGGAAACAAAGAGTTTGCTACGATCGAGCAGCCTTTTACGGTCGATTATTTTGGCGGTTGGGCAAAAGCCTATCCCGATATTATCGAGAAAATTTTCCGTGATCAGGTACAAAGACGATAATGAGCGCTAATTTATCAGGTGTCAGACATGTACGCGGCTTTGACGTTGTAAAGCCGCTCAGCATCGCCGTAATGGTCGGCGTTATGCTGCCGCTTGTCCTACTCCCGCTCGCCTCGATCTTTATTTTCGGGACAAGCAGCGGCCTCGGAACATTTTTGGCGGCGTTGCGAGCCCCCGAAGCTGTATTTGCCCTAAAACTCTCGATTGTAACGGCATTTTGGGCAACCGTTTTCAACGTCATATTCGGGCTTTTCGCGGCCTACGTCTTATCGAAATATAATTTTTGGGGCAGAAATGCCCTGATCGTGACTATCTCGCTGCCCACTGCGATCCCGACCGCCGTTGCCGGCTTTGCCCTGCTCTTGCTGTGGGGGCCATACGGCACACTGGGGAGGCTGCTTGAGCCAAGCGGAATACATGTAATGTTTACCGGCATCGCCATTATCCTCGCGAATATCTTCGTGACTTTTCCGCTGGCTTTTGGCGTAATCAAGCCGGTTTTCGACACTATGAACCGTTCGCTCGAAGAAGCTTCGGCGACGATGGGTGCCTCTCGCTGGCAGACATTTTGGCACGTGACGCTGCCATCGCTTCGTGGTGCGATCGTGAGTGGAGCTTTGCTGACATTTGCACGCGCAGTCGGCGAATTCGGCTCCACGATCCTCGTCTCAGGCAATCTGGCGTCGCGAACGCAGACGGCGCCGCTATACATTTTCGCAAAATTTAATGAGGGCCAGGTCGAGGCGGCAAATGCGATAGCCATCGTCCTCGCACTGTTTTCATTCGTTATTTTCAGCATTTTGTTCTTTGCACGTGATTGGCTCGAAGCAGAATAAAGCATTCTTATGGATCTCGATATTCACATCACGCCACAGAATTTCGGCAAAGAGGCGGTGACCGTAATGGGTCTCAGCAAGAGCTTTGGCGAGGCGAATGTGCTTCAAAATGTTAGTTTCAGCGTCGATGAGGACGAGATCGTCGTGCTACTGGGTGCTTCGGGCAGCGGCAAGACGACGATTCTTCGAATTATCGCCGGCCTCGATCTACCCGACTCGGGACGGGTTATTTTACACGGAAAAGATGTGACTCAGCTACCGGCACGGCAACGCGGCACGGGTGTCATATTCCAGTCGTACGCGCTCTTCCCGAAAATGAATGTCGAGGACAATATCGCGTACGGTCTCCGCATCCGTCACCGAAAGCGGCGGGAGATCAAAGAGACGGTTGACAGGCTGCTCGATCTTATTCACCTCAAAGATCATCGTAAGAAATATGCCTCGCAACTCTCCGGCGGACAGCAGCAGCGAGTCGCTATCGCGCGTGCCCTTGCTTATGAGCCTGAAGTTTTACTATTTGACGAGCCGTTTGGTGCTCTGGACGCCCAGATACGAGGACGGCTGCGGCGCGAAATAAGATCGCTGCTCAAAGAGATCAAGGTGCCGGCGATCTTTATCACGCACGATCAGGAGGAGGCTCTCGAACTCGGCGACCGTATCGCCGTCCTCAATGCCGGGCGGCTGGAGCAGATCGGAACGCCGTTTGAGATATACAACAATCCGAGGACCGAGCATGTCGCGACGTTTCTCGGAGCAGCTAACCTGATAGAGGGTGTGATCAACGACGGCAAGTTTTCGCTTCGCGATATTGGGCTGGAGGTTGATGCGGATTCGCGGTTTAAGGAGAACGAAAATGTAACGCTTGTTTTTCGTCCGGAAGACGTATTTTTGCGAAGACCCGAAAACTTGACCCAGCAATACCACCGTCTGACAGGCGGCGTGGTCGACGAAGTCAGTTTCGTCGGTGCCTTTGAGCGCGTGACCGTAAGCTTAAATCTCGGTGAAAAAAAATCGATCATCGTTACGCGGCCAAAGACCGAAACCACGGCTTTTCCGCTGGTTGTCGGTCAAAATGTGATGGCCGGACTCGTTAGATATCGCATATTAAAACGCTAGAATTTCGGGAGAGGGGAAAGACCATCTGACCGGAGGCAACTCATAGAAGAATTGGGTTTCATCTTGCGCTTAATTTGCTCTCGAAATAAGATAAGTAATCCCTATGTCACAATCATTTTGCTCAATGCTGATCTCGGCATTTAACGAGCGGCCCGATAAAGTAGCGATGCGTGTTGTCGGCAGCGACGCGGATGTTTACACTTTCGGCGAGCTGCTTAAAAAGATCCGCTCGGTCGCATATCGCCTGGAGCAGGAGAATGTAGCTTTCGGTGACCGAGTTGCTCTCATAGGCGAAAATCACCCGTCATGGGCGATCGCATATCTCGGCACGCTTTATCACGGCGCCGTTATCGTGCCGATGGATCCGCACGGCGAGATAGAGACGATAACCAATTTTCTCGAAAATTCCGAAGCAAAAGTCGCGTTTCTCTCGCCCGATCAGACCAAACGTTTCTCACAGATGGAAGAAAAACTCGGCCGTAAGATCCCGGCGGTCGTTTGGAATCTCGAACAGTCGTCCAACGGTTTTCAAAAATTCGAAAATTGGGCTTCGACCGAGTTTCCCGACAGCTTTGCGTCCGAAATGCCAAAAGCCGCCGGCGATGACGTCGCTTTACTGATGTACACGAGCGGCACGACCGGCACGCCAAAGGGTGTTCTGCTTACGCATGGTAATATCGTCGGCGAACTTTCCGGCGTCAATGACATTCTCAAGCTATCGGACAAAGAATTAATTCTCAGCTTGCTCCCGCTCTTTCACGCCTATTTGCAGATAATTAATCTCTGGGTCGCGACGACTTTCGGCTGTCAGGTCGGATATTTAAAAGAGCTAACTCCAGCCGAATTGAGCGAATCGATGAAGCTCTTCAAACCGACGATCCTAACGACGGTGCCAAGACTCTGGTATTTATTTCATAAGAAGATATTTGACGCGGTCGCGGCCAAGCCAAAGCCGGTGCAAGTGCTATTTCGCACGATGCTTCGTACAAACGGATTCTTTCGCGACACTCTCAATATCAATCTTGGCCGAAAGCTATTCGGGGCGGTTCACGAATCTTTCG
>JAYUDV010000341.1:0-3369 GCA_043739565.1 Chloracidobacterium sp. | reverse complement strand
CCTGGAATCGCACTCACGATCCGCTCGCCGGGGGCCATTAGCTCGATCCACTCGCCGCGGGTCGAAAAGTCTGCGGCCTTATCCGCCGACGTGCTGGCACCAACCGCAATAAGGCCCGGAACCTCATTCTCAGCGGCCGGATATATCCGCGTGCCGTCGCCGGTGTTTCCGGCCGCAACCACGATGACGATGCCGGGATGGCCGATCTGCGGCAGATCGTCGTCGTCCGGCAGTGCACCCCCGTTGGTTTCTGCGGCAATCAGTTTCTTAATAAGCGACGTGTGTTGCGTGGTGCCGAGACTCAGGTTAATGATATCGGCGCCGTCGTTGGTAGTTATATCGCCGTCGGGGTTAGCCGCATAGATCAGAGCTCGTGCGAGCCGCCAAACGTCACAAACACCATTTTCGTCGAGAACGCGGATCGGGATGATCTTAGCCTCGGGTGCGACCATAGCGATAATTCCGGCAACGTGGGTTCCGTGCCCATACGCTCCCACGTGCGGTGAGCCAACCTCGGTCGGATCATTATCATTATCGACAAAATCGTATCCGGGCAGAAGTTTTCCCGCGAAAATCGGGTGCTGTGGGTCGATGCCCGTGTCAAGGACGGCGATCTTTACGCCGCGTCCGCGAGATATCGCTTGAGCGGCGTCGAGATTAATACGATTTCGCATCCATTGTATCGAATAACCCTTTACGCTCGACCCAATACTCCACGAAAGTCCGATGCTCCATGACAGTCCAAAGCTCCATGGCACATTTCCCGCAATGGGCGTGCCGAGAATGTAATTGGGTTCGGCAAATGAAACCCGATGTGCCGGATCGATTTGTAGGAGAGCAACAATCTGCTCTACCGGGACGCCGTTCGGGATTCGAAGGCGATAAACCGGCTTGTCGCCGATTTGGCCAAGGGGCACCGGACTCAAGCCGTACTGCTGGGTTATCGCGTTTAGATCGCTGGTTTGGTTGAGCTTAACTACAACCTCGTTGCCAACATATGGCGCCGGATTGACCTGCGCGAATGAGTCGCCGACTACAGCGGTTAATGTTAGAACAGCAACGAAAACGGATAACGAGATCGCTTTTAATGTCATTGGACTACTACCTCACTACCGGATAATGGACGAGCAAGATACACTTTGCCCTTTTATCTTAGTCCGCCATCTGCCATTAAAAATACATGGTCGGCGAAGTTTTTTTCACCATCGACCGGAAACAATAAAAGGCGACCAAAAATATGGGTGGAAACCGGCGTCGATCAGATGTCTCTGCGCACTACCGAGAGCTTCTGCGACGCCCTTACTGCTGCACAAATCTGTATAAAACGCCTTCATCATCTCATGTGTCGCACTGTCGTCAACCCGCCAGAGACTTAAAACGAGTGAGCTTGCTCCAGCGGCAAAAAATGCTCGCGTTAACCCGATGAGTTCCTCGCCCCTCACAACCTCGTTCAAACCGCTTTCACATGAGCTGAGAGCTACTATACTATTTTCTAGCCGTAAATTTTGGATTTCATTTACAGTCAATTCTTCAGAATATAAGACAAGCGACGAAAAGCCCGGATTATCCGGTCGAAATTTGCCATGACAGGCCAGATGAACGACGCCGCATCCGGCGGCGAGGCGGCGAATATTTTCGACCGTTGCGTCGGCTCCGAATAAACGAATCGAATTGCGGAACATGCTTCCGACCGTTTCGATCTCTGCCTCGACCAACGGCGTCCGCTCGTCCGGAATGCCAACAAGTAGAGCGTTTTGGCGATCTGGCGGCGGCATTTTCAGGCACCGGTCCAGCACGGCGACGCTCGGTGCATAAGAAATCTCCGCCCGCTCGACCAGATATTCAGTGCCGTCATTCAAGGCGTGAAAAGGCAAATAGTTTAGAACACCTGCCGGTGCGAAAACGAGCCGCTTGCTTCGTGCAAGATCGCCCAGCGGGCGGATCAAGAGATCATATATCCGGCGGCCATGTGAATTAAGCCGCTCGAGAGCTGCGGCCCGATTCTCTTCCGAAAGCCGATCGATGAAACGGCCGGTCTTTATTTGAAAAAGAAATTGCGTTATCTCGCGATTGACCTCAGCCTCGTCAACATAGTGTGGAAAAGCCGTGAATTGATTTTTTGAGATAACAAAAGCTGAAATCCGACCATCTATTGCCGCAAATTCCACCATTGTGACATCGCCAAGGCGGCTGCGAAATTCGTCAATATCTATATCACCACGAACGGTCGCCGGGAGCTTCCCGCGCGCTTGCAAACGGCGAAGAACCTCAGCATATTCCTTTTCGCGATCTGTCACCGATTTTCGCAGACTTGCTATGCTCTCGCGTTCCTCATTGGTCGATAGCCCGCTCCGGTTTATGCGATTGTAGTACCAATTTAGCTCTTCGCGTATAGCAAGTAGCTTTTCATCCGACTGCGAATCCGTCCCGGTCGCATATAAACTATCGGCCATTGAGCGCGAGCGCGAGCGTTCATGCCAGCGAAATGCGTCCTCGAACCGCTGTCGACCGAGATTGATCTTTACAAGCTCGTTGTAGGGAACGACCTTATCCGCGAAAAAAGATGTGCGAAGCTCCTCGGAAGCTAAACCAGCTCGCGAATCTTCGACCAGATCAACGGCAGCGGCAAAGTGAGCCTCGTCACCCGTGATCTTGCCGAGAGACACGCGGCAGAGGTAGTCGACCTCTTTGGAATGTTTTTTCGCCAAAGCCAACGTGGCGTTTAGCTCGAATTCCGCATCGGTGGAGCGGCCGCGGACACGCCAAATTTCGCCGCGGAACCAGTGGGCAAACATCTCCAAACGAAGGTTTTTACCGTGCTTAAAAGCCGCCAATGCAAGTTCGGCCTGCTGCTCGGCGTCGTCCAGTTCGCCCGTTTTGAAAAGCATTTGCGCACGCGCGAGCTTTACCGAACCGACAGCGACGAGATTGCCTTCTTTTTCGTAGAGATTCTCCGCTAGGTCGAGTTTGCAGGCTGCGTCAACTGTCTCACCGAGTCGAAGAAGTGCGCGTGCGTGGCTCAGGCTATTACGGGCCAGTTCGGCCTGCATACTCAGCTCGGTAAAACGGGCTTCGACCTTTTGGTAAAAGCTAACGGCCTCGGGGAGTAGATTGAGTTCCAGATAAATGTCGGCAATCTCGAGTTCACAGTTGGCCGACTGATTCGGCATCTCCAACCCTTCGTATTTCAACCGCGACCTTTCCATAAACTTAAGGGCGAGATCGTATTTGCCCTCAAACAAATAGAGATTGCTTAGGCTTGTTTCGATTTCGGCCTCGGTTATGGTTAATTTGTTGATCGATGACCGCTCCAATGCCCGCCGGTAAATTGTTTCGGCATCGCGAAACTCATTTTGGAACATCTTTACA
>JAYUDV010000340.1:0-3374 GCA_043739565.1 Chloracidobacterium sp. | reverse complement strand
TGATGGTAAAAGATTTGACCGCAACGATCGCCGGGACCGGCCACCGCAACCAACAATATCCGACCTTTTGAAAGAAGGGCAAGAAATTCTCGTCCAGATCGCCAAGGAGCCGATCGCGAAAAAAGGCGCACGCATTACGTCGCACATTGCCATGCCCGGGCGATTTCTGGTTTATATGCCAACGATCGAGCATCTCGGCGTTTCACGCAAGATCGAATCGGCAAATGAACGCGCCCGCCTTCGAACACTTATTCAGCGGATCCGCCAGGATGCAAGTATTCCATCGGGCGGCTTTATTGTTCGGACAGCAGGTATCGGTATTTCTGAGGAAGATCTGCGTAATGATGCAAAATTTCTTGTTCGTACCTGGATTGACGCAAAGAAAGATTCCGAGAAGAAAAAATCGCCGGCTATGATCCATCAGGATCTCGATTTGGTTCAAAGGCTTTTGCGCGATCAACTTTCGGACGATTTTACGGCGATCCGAGTTGACAGCGAAGAGGAATATTTGCGGACGGTCGAGTTTATGAACCGCATGGCTCCCCGAATGGTCAAACGCGTCAAGCTTTATACGCGCGATGAGCCGATACTTGACGCGTACGGGGTTCAGGAAGAGGTTGACAAAGCTCTCAAGCCTCGTGTGTGGCTGAAATCCGGCGGATATCTGGTTATTAATCAGACCGAGGCCCTCGTGGCGATTGACGTCAATACGGGCAAATTTGTCGGTAAGGGAAATGCACGGCTCGAGGATACGATCACCCGTACCAATATGGAAGCGGTCGACGAGATTGCACGGCAGATCCGGCTTCGCGATCTGGGCGGTATTATCGTGCTTGACCTGATCGATATGGAAGACCGCCGCAACCGAAACAAGGTTTCGCAGGCCCTGCAAGAGGCGCTTTCGACCGACCGATCACCGACCAAAGTGCTTTCATTTAACGATTTCGGGCTGATAATCATGACGCGAAAGCGTGTCAAGCAGTCACTCGAACGCACAATGTGCGCGCCGTGCGAATACTGCGAAGGCTCAGGCTGGGTCAAATCGCCCACTACAACATGTTACGAAATACTTGTCGAGGCGCGTCGCCTATCGAGGAGCGTCGAGGATGTCCGGCATACCACTTTACGAGTTCATCCCGACGTCGCAAAAGCTTTGCGCAACGCGGAACGCGAGGTGATGGAAGAGATCGAGGCGTATCTCGGCAACGTCGACATAACATCCGATAAATCAGTCCATCAGGCTCAGTTTGATTTTGCTTTTGTTTAGAAGCGGAATTTACAGAGAAAAAGGGGATGACTGGAATAGCGTCAGATTGATTTGCTATTTCAGTCATCCCTTTTCTTGTAAGAATTTGTGTGACTACTGGAGTTTCAGATCCTTTTTCAGTTCCTTTAGATTTGAGGGCTTTGCAAAGATCGAATCGGGAATTACCTTGTTGTAATCGACAGATTCGTAATTGATCCTTGATGAGGGTTTGCCGCCGATAAATCGATCGACGATATAGGGCGTTTTTATACCGCCGATGTCGAGGAATTGGGCGTACCGATCTTCTTCCGTAACCTCTTCACTATCGGAACTTTTACTTTTATAGATCGCCTTTTGCGGCAGTCCGTCGTCGGATGCAAATTCGAACTCAACGGAAAAACCGTCTTTGAAGGTCAACTTCACGACATCGTTTCGCTTTCCAAGTGTGGCCGGTCGCTTGCCGACATAGCTCAGGTCGGCGCCGCCTTTCCAATATCCACGTAAAAGGTTGTCGAGGCTAGTTTGGATTCCGCGTTTGAAATTCGCGATCTGCCCTTCGTTTTGAACTTTAATCAAATCCTGACTACCGTCATAGACCCAACCCGTACTGCCGGTATTGACTTGCACGGTTCGCGAACCGCCACCTTTGAATTCGGTGCGTTCTTTGTCTGGAAAGACCAGTATGTCGCGGAATGTTTGGAACGAGGTAACTGCCCCTTCCCTGATTGCACTGAATTTGCCGTGGCCGACCTGTGTTTTAATTTGCAGATAGCTGTTGCCGCCAAGGGATTTGATGGCTTTTTGAAGAATCTCTTCGGCCTTTCCGGGGTCGGCATTCGTCGGAGAGGCGGTGTTTGTATTGTCCGCAGGCAACCGCCATCCACCGTTCCAACTATAAAAATATTGGATCTCCTTAGCGACGGTTACGGGTTTGCCGTCTTTACTCTCAGGCTCGAATTTGATCTTGCGGGCCGCCGCGATCGCCTTTTCCGTGAGGCCAAAGGGAAGCGTCTTGACTGGCGTTATTTCGCCGATCTCTCCAAAAGCGAGGAATTGGATGCGCAATATGATAGTTCCCTGAACATCCAGCGTCCCGTGATTTAGCGGAAGCTCAGGCTTAGGTTGCTCAAGTATCCTCAGCCGCGCGTCCTGGGCGAACGAAACTGACCAACAAAAAAAGACGATTGAAATTGCGATCAGGTATTTTTTCATGCGTTTCCAAGGGGGTCGATCAGCGTTAGAGGATCGATCCATTTGAAATCTTTCGTGTTATGGGTTACAAGAGCAAAGTTATTGACGATCGCGGTGGCCGCGATGATCGAATCACCCAACGCGATCTTTCGTCGTTGCCTGAGATTGATGGCTTCTAAAATCACTTCTTCCGAGACCGGGATCAAAGAACTTGATTCAAAGAACGCTTCAAAAAAATCAATTTCCACCGGTGTGATATTTTGAAAACCTAGAACTTCGATCCGGCTGATGTCAGAAACATATGGCGAATTCTCTTTGATAAAGTCAGTCAAAACATTGTCGCGACTTAAAGCAGCATAAATGATAATGTTGCTATCTAGGAGCATCATCGTCCGGGAAGCGGCCGATCCTTTCTTATCGCTCTCTGCCATTTAACGGGATCTTTAATAGATTTGATACCACCACGGTCGGCAATGCTGCGCAACGCTTCGATTGCAGCAGCCATCTTTTCTCCGTCAGGCTTTTTCAATTCAGGCTGCGGTGAAACTACAATCACATCTACTTTGACCGATCTTTTTTTCTTGATCTCTTTTGGCGCTTCGCCATCCCACTCAAGGTGTCCATCGGTCAATGTCGCTCTGTGCTTCTCCAACATAACTCCTCCAAGAACCAAAAAGGCTTTGCTGATTTTATCACCAAGGCCTTTGATGCGAGAAATTTTACAAGAGTCTAGTTAAGACTAAAAACCTCACCCGGCTTGACCGTGATTTCGCCCTCAGCTACATCAACAATGAATTTCGTCGCCACCTTCCATTCGTTTGTGATCGGTAGTTTCACCTTTTGATCGATGTGGCGTTTTAGGAATCGGGCGCCGTAGGCCGGGCTGAAACCTTTTTCGGTGAGCAGATCGAGAGCCGAATCGGTAATCTCGACGACC
>JAYUDV010000339.1:0-1115 GCA_043739565.1 Chloracidobacterium sp. | reverse complement strand
GCACCGAGATAGGTCGAATAAACAAACGCCGTCCCCGCCGGATTAAGTTTCGTCACAAAGGCGGCTTCGCCGTTTATCGGCGTTGATTGAAACGGATTGACCGTCGGGAAATCCACCGCATTCGTGCTGCCCGTGACATACGCGCTGCCGGACGAGTCAACCGCGATGCTTGTGCCGAACGTATCAGCAGCTCCGCCGAGATAGGTCGCGTAACTCAAAACCGGATCGATGATAAGCGGCCGGGAATGGTCGTAGTCGCCGATCTCAAACCCGACAACCGGATCTGCAATTTGAGATTCGAGATTTGAAATTTCAGATTTCAGATTTGAGATTCTGTAATTTGCGGCAACTTCTCTCCTTTCGCCGTCGATCTCCTGGTATGCAACCGGCTTGTGCTGCAGCAATTCACTCTCGCCAAATTTGAAAACCAAATCGCCGTTATCCGCAATCGTCAAATCCTCTGCTCCGGTAAAATTCAATTCGATCTTATCGGGCGAAACATTCGGCCCGACGACAAGATCATATTCAAGCTGCTGTCCGTTGCCGTAATAAACGACATCCACGCCATCGTAGACGTTTGAAAAACGCACTCGCTCAAAATTGGCAATGTCAGTTTTCCATTTGCCCGGATCGTTGCTGGTGAAATAGTTCGTTTTACCTTCGAGCGGCTTTTCTCCTGTAATCGCTGGCGAAGAGATAGCCCCGGCAAATTTCATTCGCAGAGTATCCGATTGTTTCTCTTGACCGTCGCCTGTTGGTTTTTGCAAAGCCAAGACTGCTTCGTCCGAAGTTAAAAATAACGAGTAACCGCTGCCGCGTGACAAAAATTTTACTTGCTCGTCAACCTGACCGGCGTTCGCCTCAAAATGAAGCGGAATCTTGCCATAATCTGGTATCAATTCTGTTTTTTTTGTAACGCTTTCGTTCGATTCAATCTTGGTTTCGGAAACGTCTTTGGGTTGTCCGGGCCGCGTTAAAAACCAAGCCGACGCCACCAACGCAACGGCAATTATTACAGTCACCAGTAAACGAATTTTCATGATACTTACCTCTTCTCAAGACTTAATCTTAACCTCGCAAGATTTGGGATAAACGCAAAACAGGTTTATAATCCG
>JAYUDV010000338.1:0-3380 GCA_043739565.1 Chloracidobacterium sp. | reverse complement strand
TATTGTTGCGGATATCAATCACAACGCCATCTTTTGACTGGTTTTCGGTGTCGAGATCGATGTAGAGCTGATCGAGCGAGGCGGACGACATATCAGGAATGTGAACATAGCCTATTTTGCCGCCGCTGATCTTTGCGACATACGCTCGATTGGCCTCGACCCATTGGCGGTAGAGCAAGGTCTTTTCGTTAGCGGTCGAAATGGGTTTGACGATTATCTCACGCTTGTTCGCTCCGTCCACCGATGAGGAAACGCTTAGTAAGACACGTTTGCCGACTTTGCCTTCGAGAATCTCGTCGATATTTGTGCCCGCCACGATCTTGGTACCGTCCACGCTCAGCAGGTAATCACCAACGCCGACCATTTTGGCGACCGCAGCCGGACTGAGCGTGATAATCTCGGTGATCTTGAGGCGTCCGTTCGTTTCATATTCACCGCGATCGAAACGCAGCCCCAGTTTGCCGACCGGCGTCGCGGTGAAAGCCGATGGGCCGCCGACGCCGAGGTGCGACGCATTTAATTCGCCGACCATCAAATTCATCAGGCGGCGTACCTCATCGGTTGTTTTTGCGGCGGCAACAAGAGGCTCGTAGGTGGTGCGGACGGCGTTCCAATCGACGCCGTGAAATTGGTCGTCAAAGAAATTGTCACGCATATATCGCCAGCCCTGCTTAAAGATCTCCATCTTTTCGTCAGCAAACTTGACGTTGATATCGATATTAATGCTTAATGGACGGGCCTCGCGACGGTCGAGGCTGATGACGCTTACCCGCCCGTTTTCAAGGTAAAAGACCTCTTTACTGTCCGGCGAAAATTGCGCCTGCGATTTGAATCCGGGTGTCGAGGTCAATTGTCTCGATGATGTATCGGTCGCAAGCTCGTCGAGAGACATTGTATAGATATTGAATTGGCCCTCAGCGGACGCAAGCACGAGCAGCGTCTTGCCATCGGGGCTGATCACGGTGCTGCCACTGTCGACGCCGGTATTAATAAAGCTGAGCCGCTTACGAATGTCGTCAAATACGATCTCGGTCGCTTTTGATTCTTCCTTCTTTTCGACCGCCGGCGACGGAGCAGGCATCGGCGTGGGTGATATGGGCAGAGGCGGTTGTTTATCCTTCGGATTTTCCTGCTTAAAGAGATCGCGGAATTGGTCTTCGCGAAATTTCGGTGTTCGCAGTTTCAGATCGACGCGTGCGACGAGGCCCGTCTCGGTCCGCTGGCTTGTGTCGAACAATATGTACGAGCCGTCAGGGCTCCAGGCGAGCGAACCGCTGTTAGAATTTGCCAAAAAGCTGATCGGTTTTGCCGTCCCGCCGCTCGCGGAAACGACGCTCGCGTTGACGTACGAACGCGTATCGGGCGATTGAGTCAGAAACGCGATCCATTTACCGTCGGGCGACCATTTGAACGTATCGCCGCCGAGTAGCGGAGCCGGATCGACAAACAGTTTGCACACTTCGCGTTCGTGTTTCGATTCAATGTCATAAATGAAAAGCGCGCGCGAATTGCGAATAAACGCGAGCGATTTGCCATCGGGCGAAAATATTGGCGAGGTATCCATGTTCGAGCCACGAGTTAGTTGCGTTTCGGTTTCGCTTCCGAAATCGTACTGAAAAATGCCCATCGAACCGTCGCGTTCCGACACATAAACAAGCTTTTTGCTGTCCGGTGACCAGGTGAGATAGGATTCGGGGGCGACGGTGTTGGTAACGCGGACGGCCTCGCCGCCGTCCTTGGCGGACGCGGCAAACACCTCGCCGTGAGCGATGACCGCGACCTTTTTACCGTCGGGCGACAATGCAAGCTCACGGATCTGTGTCGAAAGCGCGGTGCGTTCATTCATCGGGCTCGACGCCGAACCACGAAGCGTGATCGGCACCTCTGCGGCCTTGCCGTTGCCGGTTTTCATCTTCCAAATGCGAAAGTTTCGCTCAAAGACGATCTCCTGTCCGTCGTAAGACAGGCTTGCCCAGAGGACGCGACCGTCGGTGAAATTTGTAACCGGTTTTGCCTGTCCGCCACGCGGCATTGACCATATATTTTGCGGACCGGTGCGGTCGGATACGAAATATATCTTCGAGCCGTCCGCTGTCGCCATCGGCCACATTTGCTTTGCACCGCCGACGGTCAATTCCTGATAATTGTCGCCGGTTTTTTGCCAAATCTCGCTTTCGTCCAAATGGCTGCGGCCCTTTCGCCACCATTGCCCGTTAGCGTTGCCACGAGCGGCGAAGATGATCGAGCCGTCGGCGAGCGGCATAGCTTCGAATTCATTTGTAAAGCGGTCGGAGCTGACCTGCATCGGTGTGCCGCCCGACGCGGCGACGCGATAGATGTCATTCATGCCCGCGATATCACGGCTGCTCGACGTAAAATATATCCATTTTCCGTCACGCGACCATGCGTCGATCTGGTCGTTGCTGTCGTCAAACGTCAGGCGGCGAAGGTTGCCGCTCTCTAATTCGAGAATGTAAATATCACCGTTACCTGTCCGGTTTGAGCCGAACGCCAGATAACGGCCGTCGGGCGAAAACAGCGGTCTCGATTCATTGGCCGCGTGCGAAACGAGAAGTCGGGCCTGACCGCCCTCGCTCGGTACCGACCACACATCGCCGCCGGAGACGAACGCGATCTCTTTTCGGTCAGGCGATAGCGAGGGTTCGGTCATATAGGGCGATGTGTTTTGAGCGAAAGATGACGAAACACAAACGGATAGAACGAAAGGCATCAGGGCAAGCATTTTGGTCATATAATATTCTAGTAGTATCCTAATTTGTGATGCTGAATTAGTCTTTGTTTTTTGCTAACTTTGCGGCCTTTGCGCCAAAAAAGGAGTTTTAGCACAAAGGTAACTAAGAAGAGCTTTTAGTTGTTATCGTCAACACACATTGCGACCCGTACCAATATTCTCCGGTACGGAATGGTGAATTAAATCAAATCAAAAATCTGGGTTGATACGCAAATCCGGGGGAATAGGTTTTTTGGCTCATTCGCCGAGAGCATTTAATTTGCACTATACCACATTCACTATTGAGCTTTTTCATACTTTCAAGTATCTTTTATGGAAACATCTGACTTAGACGCGGTCTTCCATGATTGACTTAAGGAATCCAGCAAACACCCCGGAGGCACTATGACTTTAAATCGTTTCGGTAAAGCCCTGTTTTTATTCGCATTGACATTCACTCTATTCGTTCAAAATTCGCCCGCCCAAACGGTCAAACTTCCGGCGGGCGTCGAGAAAATCACGTCGGTCGAGGGCATCACGGAATACCGCATGCCAAACGGTTTGCATTTTTTGCTGTTTCCCGACCAAACAAAACAGACGATAACCGTCAACATGACCTATCTCGTCGGGTCACGGCACGAGAACTATG
>JAYUDV010000337.1:0-8643 GCA_043739565.1 Chloracidobacterium sp. | reverse complement strand
GCAAAGACGAACGCATTCTCGCCACTGAGAGATTTTCAACCGCCGGTTTGTCATGGTCGCCCGACGGCCAAACGATTGTTATCGGCGCGGGCCGCGGTGCCGATAGTCCCGCACATAAAATTTTTTCGGTGAATACGACTGACGGCTCAATCGCGCCAATCGACACTAAAGAATGGGTCGGGATTTACCGACTTGTTTGGCTGCCTGATATGAGCGCTCTGGTGGTGATTGCCCGCGAGAAACTTGAGGCACGGGGTACGCAGCTTTGGCTCGTCTCATATCCTGACGGCGCGGCGCGGCAGCTCACCAACGAGACGGATAACTTTCAAACAAATGATTTGAGTTTGACGGCGGATGGTAAAACTCTGCTCGCGTTGAAATCGCGCATTGACCCGCAAATTTGGATCGCTCCGCTCGGGCGTACCGATCACGCCGAGCGCATTCTGAGCGGCACTGTGACACGCTACGAAGGCATGTTGGGTCTCGCGTGGACGCCCGGCAATCAACTGCTTTACAGCGCCTATAGTAACGAGCACCCGACCGTCTGGGAGATGAGCGCCGACGGCAACGATCAACACCAGGTCTTGCCCAACGATTTCGCCGCCAGCCAGATCTGCCTGAGCGCAGACGGGCGTTATCTGGTCTTTCAATCCGCGCTCTTCGCGGCTTCTGAAATCTGGCGCGCAAACCTTGACGGCAGCGATCCGCAACAACTCACAAACGGCGGCCATAACTTTGGACCCGGCGTGGCGGGCGAATGGGTTTTTTATACATCAGCGCGCGATGACAGGAACACGATTTGGCGCGTTTCAATCAACGGCGGCGGGCAAACACAATTGACCGATAAATTTTCAAGCTGGCCCACGCCGTCACCCGACGGCAAATATATCGCTTGCATTTATGCAGACCCGGCGCTTGGAACGCGCGAACGCCTCGCCATCATCCCGTTTGGTGGCGGCTCTCCGATAAAAACTTTTGAAGTTCCACAGACCGCTCTCCTCAACAACCGATTCAGTTGGTCGCCCGACGGCAAAGCAATTCTCTACAAAGATTTGGTTCACGGTCTCTGGCGACAAGAATTAACCAAAGACAAGCCGCAAACGGTTAAAGGTTTTGAAACGACACGGCTTTATTATTTCGCATGGTCACGGGACGGAAAAAACCTGGCGTACACGACCGGCACGGCGACAAAAGAAATTGTTCTGATTCAAGATCTAAAATGATCACGCAAGTGGCTTGCCACGCCTCTGTCTTCGTTAGCGTTGCATTTGGGTTAAAAAACCATGTCGAACCTCTTTTTTATTTCGCGTTCTTTACGGCTTTGCGTGAAATCTCTCGCAAACTTTGATTCAACAAATCCCAAACCTTCTGCAAATGTCTTTCTTCGACGCGGATGCTTCCAACCGAAAGCCGAAGCGTGTATTGCCCGTCTAGTTTCGTATGTGAGAGGTAGGCATTGCCAGATGCGTTAATCTCGTTCATTATCCTCTCGTTCGCAGCGTTAAGTTTCGATTCGTCCACGGAGCCCTTGCTTACGTGCGGGCTACTGACACGAGAGCGGAAACATACGAGAGCAAATGGTACGGGCGCCATCATCTCCCAATCGTCACTTTCTTCGACCCACGAAGCAAACAGCCTGGCAAGACGGCAATGGTCGCGGAGCCGCGCGATCAGGCCTTCGCGGCCAAAATAACGGATGACGAACCATAGTTTCAACGCACGAAATCGCCGCCCAAGCTGTATGCCGTAATCCATGCCGTTCTTAACGCCTCGCGAGTCGCTTGTTTTCAGATACTCGGCAACAAGCGAAAATGCCTCTTTCAAAATATTTAGGTCTTTGCAGTAAAGCACCGACAGATCAAACGGTGTAAAGAGCCATTTGTGCGGATTAACGACGATGGAATCGGCACGCTCCCAGCCTTTAAAATAATGTCGGAATTCAGGAATTATGGCGGTCGATCCGGCGTAAGCGGCATCGACATGCAGCCAGATGCCGTATTTTTCGCAAATATCGGCGACGGCATCGACCGGATCGGCACTCGATGTCGAGGTCGTGCCAACAGTTGGAATGACGCAGATTGGCAAATATCCGGCCTCGATGTCCTCGTCAATCGCGTCGGCCAAGCGTTCCGGGATCATCTCAAAACGCTCGTTACACGCAATTTTTCGCAGGCTGCGCAAACCCAGCCCCAGCGTGATCACGCCCTTATCTATCGACGAATGAACATGTTCGCTGGCATAAACCCGCATCAGCGGAATATCGTCACGGCCGCTCATTCCTTCGTCGCGGATTTTCAAATTTGCCCTTTCGCGGGCAGCGGCAATTGCGTGCATCGTTGAGACCGACGCGGTGTCGTAAATGATTCCTTCAAAATGTTCGGGCAGATCCATCATCTGCCGCAGCCATCCGAGGACCACATCCTCAAGCTCTGTCGAGGCGGGCGAGGTTCGCCAGAGCATCGCCTTCATATCGAACGCCGCAGTCAACATTTCGCCGAAAACACCGATGCTGCTTGTCGATGTTGAGAACAGGCCGTGAAAATTGGGGTGGTTCCAATGCGTGACGGCCGGCAGGATTAGTCTATCGACATCGCTTAAGATCGCGCCGAAATCCTCACCTGTTTCGGGCGCCGCCGCCGGCAAATTATCCTTAAGCCAATCGGGCTTGACCTGTGCAAGCACCGGTAATTCCTCAATGTGTTCGAAATAATTTGCTATCCAATCAACGACCTCATAACCGTACCGCCGGAAATCGTCCGGCGGCATATCGCCTAATTTTTCAGATGTATTAACCATAATTCGCTTGAAATTACCTGAATTCACGTCAAAATGCGAAAACACACTCGACAGTTTTTGGAATAAAAGTATAATATCACCTACGATTATCTCGCCAACGTTTAAAAACTGAAGATACCCGACGCGCTTGATCTCTTCCCCCGGATTTCACGGCATCGACATTTCTTTTTCTCACGCGGAAAAGTATGGCAACCGAAGTTGCAGAAACGGTAGAAACCAAAGAAGGCTTTATACGCGGGCTCGGGCTGCTCGATTCGACGATGATTGTCGCCGGATCGATGATCGGGTCGGGCATTTTTATCGTGTCCGCAGATATTGCGCGGCAGGTTGGCTCGCCCGGCTGGCTGCTCGTCGTTTGGATCGTCACCGGACTTTTGACGATGATCGGCGCACTTTCATACGGCGAGTTGGCCGCGATGATGCCAAAGGCCGGTGGGCAGTATGTTTATCTGCGTGAGGCGTATTCTCCGTTTTGGGGTTTTCTTTATGGTTGGACGCTGTTTCTTGTGATCCAAACGGCGACTATCGCGGCTGTTGCGGTCGGATTTGCAAAATTTATCGGCGTCCTGATTCCGACCATCTCTGTCGATAACTATCTTATTGAACCGATCCGTATAGGTTCATCGAGCTACGCATTTTCTCTCTCGACGGCACAGCTTATTGGCATCCTGATGATCGCCCTGCTGACGTGGATGAATACGCGCGGGTTGAAACTCGGCAAGTTTGTCCAAAACGTTTTTACTACCGCCAAAACTGGTTCGCTTGTAGTGTTAATCTTACTCGGATTGATCGTCGGGCTCGTTTGGCACCCCGATATCGCGGCAGCAAATTTTGGTAATCTGTGGGGCGTTCGAGGATCATTGCAGGATGTCGGCGGCGGATTGACGGCGATAGCAGCGTTTGGTTTATTTGTCGGTATATGCGTTGCACAGACGAATTCGCTGTTTTCGGCCGATGCGTGGAACAACATCACGTTCACAGCCGGAGAGGTCAAGGATCCGAAACGTAACATTCCTCTCTCGCTTGCATTCGGAACCGGTCTTGTCATCACGCTTTATTTGCTTGCGAATGTCGCCTATCTTGTGACATTGAAATTTGAGGCGATCCAAAAGGTTGCCGATGACCGAGTGGCGACGGCTACTGCCGATGTCATTTTCCCTGGAGCGGGAGCGGTCATTATGGCCGTGGCGATCATCGTTTCGACTTTTGGCTGTAATAACGGCCTGATACTCGCCGGTGCGCGGGCATATTACGCGATGGCAAAGGACGGTTTGTTCTTTAAATCGGCGGGCGAATTGAACAAGTTTCATGTCCCGGCGTGGGGCCTTGTGATACAGGGCATCTGGGCGGCGTTTTACGTTCTGCCCCGAACGGTAAAAGCCGACGGTGGCTATGGCAGCCTTTATAACGACCTTTTGACCTACGTTATTTCGGCGGCATTGATCTTTTATATCCTGACGATCATCGGAATTTTTGTTCTCAGGGTGAAACAACCGGATACGGAACGTCCGTATAAAGCATTTGGCTACCCAATTGTCCCCGGTTTGTATGTTATCGGCGCATCAATAATTCTGGTTGTTTTGTTTGTTTATCAGACCACGGCGACGTGGCCTGGCTTGCTTATCGTTCTTACGGGAGTGCCGGTTTATTTTATTTGGAAGAGCTTGGGCGTCAGATCAGGCGCCGGGCAATCATAGTTAAAAGTTAAAAAAACTCTAGGAGGTTTTCATGTCACTTTTCGCAACTAAACCAATTTCTAAAATCATTGCCGAGGCCGAAGAGGTCGGCACGCATACACTCAAAAAAACATTGAGTGCGCTTGATCTGACGATGCTCGGCATCGGTGCCATTATCGGTACTGGTATCTTTGTTCTGACCGGACAAGCTGCCGGTAAACATGCCGGCCCGGCCGTTATCATTTCGATGATCATTGCGGGTATCGTGAGCGCATTTGCCGCTCTTTGCTATTCGGAATTCGCATCAAGCGTTCCGATCTCCGGTTCTGCATACGCTTACGGCTATGGAACTTTGGGCGAATTTGTTGCGTGGATCATCGGCTGGGACCTTATTCTCGAATATGCGTTCGGAGCGGCAACCGTTGCGGTCGGTTGGTCGGGATATGTGGTCAGTCTTTTTAGAGATACGCTGCACATAAATTTCCCTTTGGCCTTAAGCGCGCCGCCCGGAATGGAGATAAAGGCCGCGGACGGCACATTGATCGGTACGGGTGTGTTTAACCTGCCGGCGGCATTGATCGCTGTAGCGGTCACGATGCTTCTTATTCGCGGAATCAAAGAGTCGGCGAGTTTCAACTCCGTCATTGTGATGGTCAAGGTACTCGTGGTCATTCTCTTTATTATCGCGGGCGTCGGATATGTCAACCCAAGCAATATTGGCGTCGGCTGTACCGTGGGCAGCCCGGGGTGTGCCGAATTTATGCCGTACGGTTTTAGCGGGGTGGTGACCGGAGCCGCAGTTATTTTCTTTGCATATATCGGTTTTGACGCTGTATCAACGGCTGCTCAGGAAGCTAAGAATCCACAGCGAGATATGCCGATAGGTATTTTGGGTTCGCTCGCAATCTGTACGGTGCTTTACATATTGGTTGCCGGAATCATGGTCGGATTGGTGGATTACAAACTGTTGACCAACGCCGCCGCACCTATCGCTGTCGCTATCGACGCCGCTTTGCAAAGGGCGCAGGGAACAACGATGGGAACGATCCTCGCGGTTTTCCCGACTATCATCAAGGTCGGTGCCGTGCTCGGCCTCAGCTCAACGATGGTCGTAATGACGATGGGTCAGCCGCGTGTGTTTTACTCAATGTCTAAAGATGGCCTGCTGCCGTCATGGGCAGCGAAAATTCATCCGAGGTTCCAGACGCCGCATATTACGACGGCTATTACAGGAACAATAGTGGCGATCCTCGCCGGATTTGTGCCGATCAGCCTGCTTGGCGAATTGGTTAGTATCGGTACGTTGTTTGCGTTTGTGATCGTCGGCACGGGCATTATCATTTTAAGATCGTCGAACCCGGCGCTCAACCGCCCGTTCAAGGTGCCTCTTTCGCCTTTTATCCCGATCGCGACAGTTGTTTCGGCTGCATATCTGATGAACAGCTTGCCGCTCGATACGTGGATCCGGCTGATCGACTGGATGGCAATCGGGCTCGTGATCTACTTCGCGTACAGCTATAACCACAGCAAACTCGGCATCGAGGAAGAGCGTGGCGGCGATGAGACCGAGTCGAGCTATAAACCGCCGATTGCGGCCATTCTGGCGATCGTTTTTGCGATCGTATTAACCATCTACCAAGTGCCATATTTGATGAATCTGAGGTCGGACGTTATACCATTCAATCTATTCATCAGGCTTTTCGCCTGGAGCATCACCGGTGTGCTGGTTGGCGTGTTGATGTACGGAAAGGGCGATAGAAATGCAGGCCGTAATTCCAAAACGCGAAACCTTGGCTTGATACTTTCGCTTGCAAATCTTGTTATTTGGGGCGGGATAACATTCTGGTATTTCAAGTACATGCACGTAGCGGCAATGTAAGTCCGTAAAAGTGTTGTTTTTGCCACAGGGGACACAGAGTTCGCAGAGTTAGTTGCTCTGAATTTTCTGTGAACTCTGTGGCTAATTTTTTATGCAAAATAAGGCAGTTAAATGGTTGATCGTTCTCGGCTGCGGCTTACTCGTCGCATTGATCCCACGGCCCGAGGGCGTGACGCGCGAGGCGTGGACACTGCTGGCGATATTTATTGCGACAATTATCGGATCGATTGTCCAACCGTTAACCGGAAGTGCGATGGTTTTGCTTGGCGTGATTGCGACTGTCGTTACGGGCGCTCTAAAGCCCTCAGACGCGCTAAAGGGATATAGCGAACCAGTGGTTTGGCTCGTCCTCGCCGCGTTTTTTCTCTCGTGCGGAATGATCAAGACCGGATTGGGACGCCGGATAGCTCTGCTGTTTGTCCGTTCAATTGGCAAAACCACGCTCGGCCTCGGATACGCGCTGATTAGCACGGATTTCATACTCGCGTCAATGATACCGTCAAACGGCGCACGCTCGGGCGGCGTGATACTGCCGATTGCGCAGAGCGTCGCGCTCACTTATGATTCGCATCCTGACGATGGCACTGAGAAACGTCTGGGCACGTTTCTGATGAATCTGCTGTATCAATGCGATGTTATTATCTGTGCAACATTCATCACGGGGCAGGCCGGCAATTTGATCATTGCCGATCTGATAGCTAAAAACTCTGATATTCGGCTCACCTACGGCAACTGGCTCGCGGCGGCGATAGTTCCGGGTCTCGTCTCGCTCGTCGTCGTGCCTCTCGCCATATACAAGTTCTTTCCGCCTGAAATAAAGGAAACACCGCGAGCCAGAGAGTTTGCGTCGGCCGAGCTGGAGAAACTCGGCCCGGTTTCGCGGCACGAAAAAATAATGCTGAGCGTCCTGGTCGGTGTAGTCGTTCTTTGGGTCACAAAGGACTATTTTCACTCTATCGACACGGCGGTCGTCGCGTTATTAGGAATCTGCGTTTTATTGGCGGCAAAGGTGCTCGAATGGCGCGACCTGATGGGCGAGCAAAATGCCTGGTCCGTATTTATCTGGTATGGCGGCCTGGTGAATATGGGCGCGGCGCTTGGCACGACCGGCCTGACCAAGATATTTGCCGACAAGATAGCCGCAATGGCCGACGGAATGATGTGGCCGATGGCCCTCGCCGTATTATTGTTCGTGTATTTTTATTCACACTATTTTTTTGCGTCGATCACGGCGCACGTGCTGGCAATGCTCGTGCCGTTTCTGGCCGCCACCATTACCGTCGGAGCTCCGGCCGGGTTGGCCGTCCTGATGCTCGCCTACTTTTCAAACCTCAACGCGAGCCTCACTCACTATGGCACGACGCCCGCACCGGTTTATTTCGGCACCGGCTATGTCAAGCAAGGCAATTGGTGGACAATAGGCCTGATGGCCTCCGTCCTCAATATTATTATCTGGTCGACGGTCGGTCTTGGTTGGTGGAAGATTCTGGGCTGGTGGTAAGCGGTAAAGACGATACGCGGCCGACCATCTAACTTTAAACGCGGAAAGACGCTGTTTGCGTCTCCCACTCCACAAACAGCGTCTTTTCCAAATTGCGAAAAATCAGGCGGAGAGCCGTTAGTTCCGCAAACTTAATATCAAGCTCGATAGTTATCTCTTTACCACAGTCTTAAGGCTGAATAATCACTACGGTAAAACAAGCCACCACTATATTCACACTAAGAAGTCAGCCTGTATACTGTCAAAATTAACAGGTATGAAAATAATTGTGTGCTTGCGGTAAATGCCTGTGATAGGTGCGGGGTTTCAAAGCCGTTGGCGGTTTTATTGCAAATGGTTGTTTTTAGGTCGCACGCACCGGCACACGAACCTCAATCCGGGTACTGATACCGACGTTTGATTCGATCGAAAAAGTACCATTTACAAGGCGGATGCGTTCACGCATGCTAGTCAGTCCAAGCGATGCCTTGGCCTTTGAGCTTTGTGTGTCAAAGCCGCTGCCGTTATCCGATATTACCAAGCAGATCTCGTCATTTTCCATATTAATTCTCACGCTGGCCGAACTTGCCCCGCTATGCTTTCCCACGTTTTGGAGCGATTCTTGAGTTACGCGATACAAACACAACGAAATATCGTTTGGCATCGAACGCGGGACATTAGCGGCGTCGAAATCAACGGTAAATCCATGAGCGGTTGCGATCTCGCGGCAAAATCCCCGTAACGCCGATTCCAACCCGAGTTGACCGAGCTTTGCGGGATGCAGCTCGTGCGAAATTCTGTGTACATCCGAC
>JAYUDV010000336.1:0-8645 GCA_043739565.1 Chloracidobacterium sp. | reverse complement strand
ATCCAATTTCAAATCGATAAATCTTAAAATGGCATCTAACATGTTATATTTCAATATCTTCCGGGAACTCCCGGAACTAACGTTGGGACACTAGTGATGCCAAATATTAAATACCCCTTGCCTAAGTAGCCGTAAGGTATACCAAAAGCCATGTTTAATAGCCTGTTCAAATTCTTGTCGGAGTAGGTGAATCATAGCGCAAAAGCATAGCGCGCAATTCACCCTGTATCAAGTACACAATCGCCTATTTTTTACCTTTTCTCGATTTTATGCATCATACTTGTTGAAATAGTACATGTCCGGTGGTATTATTTTGTTGTTGAAAAGTTGATCGCCGAAGCCGTTTCATGTGAAACGACGCGGGGGAACCATTGTTTAGCTATTTATAGCGAAAACGGGGGCGAAGCATCCGTTGGGATGCGGGGATAATCTTTCGTTCCTAGCCCGTCAGCTAACCTCGTAGGTGTGGCAAAGAAGTTACTGTTAGAGATCAAGCCAGGACGGCGCGATTTTGATGTGCTTTGAGCTCTACTATTTCAACACTTGAAGCAGACATCCGGTCTTCTCAAAGAGAAAAGTTCCGCTAAGCGATTAGCGGAACTTTTTTTCCTGTTGGGCTTTGACTACGCTGCGCGAAGTTTGCCGGTAAAAAGTCGTTTGATCGACTTGATTAACTTTCTGGATTCGCCAGGTGAAAAATCGCGAAGCTTTAATCCCAACGAATCCGGAAATTCCAATCCAAAAATTCCGTCTCGATCGAATACTGAAACTTCAAAAATACCCCTTTCTTTGCCCAGTCTCAGATCCAAACTTAGACGATATGGATCTTTTTGCACAAATCCGACTATTTCTATTTTTTTTGCAGTGACCATCTTGTTACCACCTCGCCGCCCCAATATTCTAAAAGATCGTCTATCGACATATTGTAGGAGGTTTGATCAAACGGATCTAATATTTGAAACGCTCCTGTTTCGGTCCGGCCTTCAACTACAACGGCATGGCCCATCGCAAACGGTTGCTCCAAGAGTACAATGACCATGTTGCCATGCCTGAGAAGTCTTTCCAGACCTTCGTCGTCGGTACTTATGCCGTACCAAACCTTTTCATCATCCGATGTGTCAAAACCATTAAGGCAATCCGCCAGCGCCCTCACATAGGAAGGTTCTCCAATAATATCACGGATTTGATCTTGTGAAACGAAGATTCCGCGTCTCCGAAGCAGCATTTCGCCCGCCGCTGACATACAGGAAACACCGGTCGTTTGTTTGACGATAGAAGCGTCAAATTTTTCACCATACCTTGTCCAATTGCCGCCGGCTCCGACATCCATAAGTCATTCACAAAGAGAAACTAATCAACGAACAACCACGAGCGGCAAGACTTTCACAGTTTTGAGAATGATCTTGTCCTGCGGGTCGAGCGTTAATCCGATAGGTTTCGCATCGGCATGGATCGTAAAGGTCTCGATTCGTTTTGTCATTGTAATTGGCTCGGTCTGAACGCCGCCGCCAACGGTGAATGACACATCCATTGGCAATCTGAAAACGCCGGGAGCTTTTGGATCGGGTCTTTGGGTTTGTGAGATCGTTAGTTTTAAGGTTTTTGTCCGCGTGTTATACATCTGGCTGACCAAAAGCTTTGGTGCTCCGACGCCGTAAACCCATTGGTCAAAAAACCAGCCGAGATCCTGTCCCGACGCATCCTCCATCGCTTTCCGCAGATCGGTGGATTCGACCGAACCGTATTTATGAGCGTTTAAATATGTGTTGAGAGCTTTCCAAAAAGCTTCGGTCCCGACCTGTTCGCGTAAGATGTGAAGCACCGCACCACCCTTGTGATAGGTAACCGCCGCGTTATCGAAGAGGGCTGACACCTCACCTGCACGTAAATTGTAAAGTCCATGCCGCTTTCGACTGACAGCATCGTCGACCATAAACTCGGCCACATCGGCCCGAACCTTTCGAATGTAATCCTCACGGCCAAAAACCTTCTCGCGATACGCGGCCTCCATATATGTGGCAAAACCTTCGTTAAGCCATAATTCGGCCCAGTTGCGACAGGTGACGAGGTCGCCGAACCATGAATGAGCAAGCTCGTGCGATACGAGATCGGTGACTATGCTTTTCCCAAAATCGAAATCGGCAAAGAATATCTCTTGGTCGGCCATCGTCGTGGCCGTGATGTTTTCCATGCCGCCAAACTTAAATTCCGCGACGACCGTCTGATCGTATTTGTTGTATGGAAACGCGACGCCGGTCAGATCCTCATACACCTTGATCATATTTTTGGTGTCGCCAAACGCTTTGCGTGCAGTCTCTTCTTTGCCCGGATAGACATAAAATCCAAGCGGAATATCCTTATATTTGTCATCAACCCTGGCATATTTTCCGATAACGAATGAAACCAGATAGGTCGAATGCGGCACCGACATTTTATAATGCCAGGTTTCGGAACCATCGGCGTTTTCCGTCTTGCCGAGAAATTCACCGTTTCCGACGACGGTCTCGCCTTTTTCAGCGGTCAGATATTCCTCGGTCGTTGCCTTATCGCTCGGAAAGTCGAAAGACGGAAACCAGTGTCTCGCTTCATCGGCTTCGCCTTGGGACCAGATCTGAGCCGAATGGTTGACGCGGCCCTGACCGGATTCTCCGTTGACAAAATACACTCCTTTTTTTGGAGAGGCCGTGTATTTAAGCCGAATCGCTATCAAATCGCCGGGACCATAAGCCTTGTCGAGAGTTATCGCGATCTTTCCGGGCAGGATTTTGTATTGCAAGTCGGTTCCCGATGGCTCAAGCTTGACCGACTGGAACACCATATCGACGGCATCGAGCTCGATAACGCGGAAATCCGCCATCAGCGGCTTTAGCGAAACGGTCGTATCTCCAAAAACCTTTTTATTTACCCGGTCAAAGCTAGCGCGAACGGTGTAATTCTGTGCGTCAAAGGTCTGTAGGCGGTTAAAGTTAAGCCTCGGTGTCTGGGCAAATGCGGAAAAGGCCGCAACAACGATAATTACGGCCAGATTGAGAGCGGTGCAGCGTTTCATAAGTCTCATAAACAATTTCATTTACTACGGTTTCAAATATTTTTTAAACCAATCCATCACATTGCCATACCAAAACTCGGAATTTTGAGGCTTTAGTATCCAGTGGCCTTCGTCGGGAAAGATGATGAGCTTGGATTCGACCTGTCTTAGTTGCAGCGTTGTGTATAGTTGCAGGCTCTGGTCGTATGGGACGCGAAAATCGAGCTCACCGCACGTCACCAATGTCGGCGTCGCAAAATTTGCCGCTGATTTATTCGGCGACCACTTGTTATAAAGCACCGGATTTTGCCACGGGAAACCCTTAAATTCCCAGTTTACAAACCACAATTCTTCGGTCGCGGTGGCCATGCTTTCAAGGTTGTAAACTCCGGCGTGCGAGACAAACGCCGCGAATTTAAATCTCGGATCGTTATTATGCCCGAGCAGCCAATCAACCATATATCCGCCGTAACTTGCACCCGCCGCTCCGATACGCGATTTGTCAATAAACGACTTTTTAGTAACCTCAGCAACACCATTAGTGATGTCTGTAAATACCTTTCCGCCCCAGTCACCCGAGATATCGTTTACGAATTTCTGACCATAGCCGGTCGAACCGCGCTGGTTCGGCATAAATACGACGTAACCCTGATTCGCAAATATCTGCGGGTTCCAGCGGTAGCCCCAATTATCGCTCCACGCTCCCTGCGGCCCTCCGTGAATAAGAACGATGAGCGGATATTTTTTTGACGGATCGAATCGAGCGGGTTTTACGAGCCAGCCATGGATATTTTGGCCAAGCCCGCCTTTCCATTCCATGTCCTCGGCTTTTTGCAGGCCAAATGACGCCATCGATGCATTATTCGTCGCTGTAATCGCCGCAACGCCGCTGCCGTCGGTATTTGCCCGCATAAGCTCGGCTGGTGAGTTCATCGAGCCGGCCGCAAAAATCAATGTTTTTCCGTCACCCGAAACATTCAAATTCCCTGCGTAAACGCCATCGACAACCTTTTTGACGTGCGTCGCGATCCGCAGACGAAAATCAGGCTCGACTGGCACCGAGAAAACCGGAGCTTTTCCGTTTTCACCGGCGGTAAAATATAAGGTCTTACTATCGGTCGTAACAGTTATCTCTTCGGCCTGTTGATCAAAACCTTTTGTTAGCTCCACAATGTCGCGGGTCTGTATGTTATAACGCATTATCCGCCATCGGTCGGCCTCAAATGTCGGCGTCCCCTGCGAGCGAAAGAGCAGATATTTGCCGTCCGGCGTGTAAACCGGCGAAACGTCATAGCTATGCATCGCGGCCGTAATATTTTTTGCAATGCCACCCGCCAAAGGTTGGATATAAATATCGCTGTTCGTGGAGGTCGCCTCGATCTTATCGGGGTTACGCAAATACGCGATATTTGCGCTGTCAGCCGAAAAAGCGTAATCGACGCCCGAAGCGGCTGCATACGGCGGCGAATCAAAATCGCCCGGCGTGAGGTCGCGCATGGCTCCGCCGTTGCTCGAAACTACAAAAACATGCGAACGCTTGCGGTCACGCCACTCGACCCAATGGCGGTAAAGCAGGCGTTCGGTAACATGTGCCTTAACCTTGCTATTGTCGGCCTTTGCGTCCTCGGCCTTATTGCATTCGTCGGTCTGGCATTCGGGATAAACATCCGACCCGAAGGCGATCCATTTTCCGTCATGCGACCAAACGGGGCCGCCTGCTCCGGTTGAGATTTTGGTGACCTGCTTTCTGTCTGAGCCATCGGGTTTCATCGTCCATATCTGGTCGCCGGTTGTAAACGCGATCCATTTTCCGTCGGGCGACCATCGAGGGCTGCTGCTGGACGCCGTTGCGTTCGTGATCTGTTTCTGCCGGCTGCCGTCCACACCGATCATATAGATTTGATTTACGGTCTTGTTTGCGGCTTTATCTACGACGCCCACGGTAAAAGCAACCGTCTTGCCGTCGGGCGATAGCTGCGGATCGCCGACGCGTTTCACGTTGATGAGGTCGTTAATATTAAAGGTTAACTGCGCCTCGACCGCTAACGCGCTAAAAGCGACCAAAAGAGAGGTAAATAGAAAGCGTTTCATAAGTAATTCCTGTAGATTAAGATTGTCTTGAGCTAAAACATTATCGCACACAGTAGTCAGTTGGCAGTAGCCGGTTGTCAGAACGGTTGCCGGTTGCTAGTTGACAGTTGCCGGAACAGGAAAGATTACGGGATGCCGTTTGATGCCGCCGCCTATAGCTGATAACCTCAAACGGTATCGGAAAAAACGACTGACAACTGACAAACGACAACTGACCATGAACCGTCCACCGCCATATTTTCCGCAAAACCAGCTCTCGCCGCCTGATGAGAATCGATATAAGAAATTTAAATACGTCATCGCCGGCCTGATTCTGGCTCTGATAGCAGTCATCATAGGCGCTGGCTTTGGCGTTTACTACCTCATCCGTTGGCTCTTTTAGTAATAAAATGGGAGCGGCTAAAACCGCTCCCATTTTTGAACCGATCTATACATATCGATCATTTATTCTCACGGCCGATCTGCTTTGATGTGGTCGATCTGACCTTTTCACTCTGCATCGCAAGCTGCCTTGCCTGCGGAAGCAAATTGATCGCTTTTAAGAGCTGATCGTCATATTCGTTAAATACTTGAAACGAGGTCTGCGAGCCGTAAGCCGCAGTCACCAGTTCCGTACGGAGCGTGCGCGTCACGAATTCACGCTCGTGATCGACCTGAACCGGCGTCACCTTAAACTTGTCACCAGCAAATTTCGTGAAAGCCTGATAAAGCGTCTCATTAACAGGGAAGTCGGTGGTCTTGATGTCGTAATCAAACGCGATCGGTTTATCCACCTTGTAGGTTTCAAATCCTTTGACGTGTCCCAAAACCAGCTCAATGGCAAATGCAAAAACAGGATTCGCAAGCTTTTGCTGAAAACGGGCTCGCTCGACGGTGATTGTCTGTGGTTTGATGTTTACATCAGGATTGATCCCGCCGCCGCTGTAGACGGCTCGTCCCGTATCCGTTTTGCTCTCCGGGCCTTTCGGCTTTACAATCTCGGCGTCGTCTCGAAAGCTGCCGCCCTCGGTGTAATAATTATACAGGTCGCCGTTTGAGTAGTCCCGTTGTATCAACCGTCCCGACGGAGTCTCGTATTTCGCGATCGTTAGCAGCAGCATCGAGCCGTAATCGAGGCGAAAAGGATTCTGTACAAGTCCCTTGCCAAACGTATTTTCGCCGACGATAAGCGCCCTGTCGTGATCCTGCATGGCACCCGCAAGAATCTCCGAGGCCGACGCCGTATTTCGATTGACCAGCATCACGACCGGCGAATGGTCTGGAGCACGGTTTTCGGCCGGATAGACCTCATTTACGCCCTCGACCCTGCCTTTTTGCGTAAATACGATCTGGTTGTTGGAGAGAAACGTATTGGCGACCCGATAGGCCTGACTTACCAAACCGCCGCCATTGTCTCGCAGATCGAGGATAAGCTGCTGCATACCGGCAGCCTTGAGTTCACGGAGGCCTTTGCTAAATTCACCGTACGTCGTCTGATTAAATCCGCCGCGCATCGCCATATAACCGATGCCCGGACGAACCATATAAACTTCGCTGATAGACGGCTGTGGTACCGCGTCGCGAATGATCTCGACAGTTTCACGTTTACCTGTTGCAAGCCGTTCAACGACGATCTTGGCCGTCGAACCCTGAGGCCCGCGAAGGAATGTGCGAACCTCGCTAAACGGTTTTCCGAGCATCGACGTACCGTTAACCTCGACGATCTTGTCGCCATATCGAAGGCCAGCCTTATGTGCCGGGGCACCGTCAAATGTCGCCTTGATATAGGTAGCAAGCACCTTGCCGTCGGCATCGCTCAGGTCGCCGATCGTGGCCCCGATGCCAAAATACTTTGAGCTCTGGTCCGTTTGAAATTGCTCGAATTCCTTCGCGTCAAAATAATTTGAGTGAGGATCGAGCGTGTGCAGCATCGAGTCGATCGATGCCTTAAAGAGATCGTTGTAATTCAGCTTCTTTCCGCTTGCATAGTTGCCTTCGATTACAGAAAGAGCCTCTTTCATTTCACCCTCGATCGCCTCAGTCGTCACCCGATCGCCGGACGAAATCCGGGTAGACGCCGCCGTTTTACGAACAGGATCAGCCTTAGCGTTGGTTGATGGATTTTGAGCAAATCCGAACGATGAAACAAAAAGAATTATAATTAGGGCAAATATGCGTGGTTTGCTTTGATTCACTAAAGTAAGATCTCCCCGGATAAACCTATTCCTGACAAGTTTTCATACCAAAAATAATAACATCCATTTGAGGGAAATGCGATGAAATTAGTTGCCTTAGTATTGCCGGAAGAATGAAAGCCAGCAAACTTTCCTCAAGTACAGTATTAAGTTACACTTTCAAAATCTACCTTACCATTGATGGATGCAAATTGACCTTCAACGGTTATTGTTATGGTTTGTTGATTTTTTGGACTTTTTTTGATCTATGTCCCATTTACTCGAGGTCCAGAATCTCCGCACCCAGTTTGCAACGCGCGCCGGGCTTGTCAAAGCCGTCGATGGCGTGAGTTTCAATATCGGCGAAGGCGAACTCTTAGGCCTTGTCGGCGAATCGGGCTGCGGCAAATCGATCACGGCGCTCTCGATCATGCGGCTCATCTCGCCGCCCGGAAAGATTACGAATGGCTCAATCAAATTCAAAGGGGAAGAATTGACGAGCGCCTCGGAAGATCGGATCCGTGAGATACGCGGCGACGATATCGCGATGATCTTTCAGGACCCGATGACCTCGCTCAATCCGGTTTACAGGGTTGGCGAACAAATCGCGGAAGCATTGCGGCTTCATCGTAATCTCGATCGAAAAAAGGCGTGGACGGCGGCGGTCGAAGCGATGAAAGAGGTCTCTATTCCATCACCGGAGCGCCGCGCATCCGACTATCCGCATCAGCTTTCGGGCGGAATGCGGCAGCGTGTGATGATCGCGATGGCGCTGGCCTGCGACCCGGACCTTATAATTGCCGATGAGCCGACGACGGCCCTCGATGTAACGATCCAGGCCCAAATTCTTGAGCTTTTAAACGAACTTAGGATTTCGCGTAAGCTCGCCGTTCTGCTCATCACGCATGATCTGGGCGTCGTTGCCGAGGTCGCCGACCGCGTTTGCGTGATGTATACGGGAAAGATCGTTGAAGAATCCGACGTGGATGAGCTTTTTTCCGATCCAAAACATCCGTATTCTCGTGGTTTGCTTCGGTCAGTGCCCAAATTGCATGAAATCGGCACCACAAAAGCCGAACGCCTGCAGACAATCGACGGCACGGTGCCGAGCCCGACAAATCTGCCGTTCGGATGCCATTTTGCCCCGCGTTGCGAGTATAAAATGGATATTTGTATTGAGGCCGAAATACCTCTGACCGAACTCGCGAATGGCGTAAAAGTACGGTGCGTATTGTATGATGAAAAACGAAAATTTGAGATTGGACGGGAAAGAACTTTATCTGCGGCGGCCGGAGAGTAATGATTTCGACGAATTGATCGCGCTTTATAAGGCGAGTCGAAAGCATTTTAGCGGACTGGCCCAGCCAAAATCC
>JAYUDV010000335.1:0-1124 GCA_043739565.1 Chloracidobacterium sp. | reverse complement strand
ATGCCCGAAGACGAGATCACGGCAGTTTCCATCACTGTCCATTGGGGGCCGACATACGATCTCGAACAGCTCCTCGAACACGCCATCGTCCACATCCTACGCCATCGCCGCCAGATCGATAAATGGGGTATATGAAAACACGCGTTGGAGTTATTTTTGGCGGCAGGTCGGGTGAGCATGAAATCTCTATCCGTTCGGCAAAGACCGTTATTGAGAATATCGACAGCGATAAATACGATGTTGTTCCCATCGCGATCATGAATGACGGGCGATGGCTCTCGCCCGCGGAATCGGTCAGGCAGTTTCCCAAGCATACGCAACGGGTTTTTCGTGACAGCCAGGGCGAGGCTTCGGAATCGCTCATCACGCTCTCCGGCGATACGTCGGTAAAGGGATTGTTGGCACTTGCCGGCGGCAGTGGCAGCGAAAACAGCACGATAGGTCTGGATGTGGTGTTTCCTGTTCTCCACGGCACATACGGCGAGGATGGGACGATTCAGGGGCTGTTTGAGATGGCGGATCTGCCGTATGTCGGCTGCGGTGTTCTGGCGTCGTCGTGCGGGATGGACAAGGCGTTTATGAAGACCCTCTTTCGGGACGCGGGTTTGCTGATCTGTAATTATGTGTGGTTCCTGCGTGACGAATGGGAAAATAATCGCGGGACAGTAATCGCGCTCGTCGAGGCTAAGCTCGGCTTTCCGTGTTTTGTAAAACCGGCGAATCTCGGCTCATCCGTCGGTGTTTCCAAAGCGACCGATCCCGAAACTCTGGACGCCGCAATTACGCTCGCCGCCGAATACGACCGTAAGATCATTGTCGAGGAAGGCCTCGAGATGCGTGAGATCGAATGCGCCGTGATGGGCAACGACACGCCGCAAGCAAGCTTGCCGGGCGAATACATCATCCGCGACGAGAGCAAAACATTCCTTGATTACACCGAAAAATACTCGGGTACGGGCAATAATGAATTCGTCGTGCCGGCACCGGTTTCCGATGAGCTTGTCGCAAAGATACAGCAGATGGCAGTGACCGCGTTCAAGTCGATTGGCGGCTCGGGCCTCGCCCGCGTCGATTTTTTCCTGCGAAATGACGACGGCGCTTTGCTTGTAAATGAGATAAACACA
>JAYUDV010000334.1:0-1132 GCA_043739565.1 Chloracidobacterium sp. | reverse complement strand
TGGTTGCCGCGACGACTTGTTTGACGTTTGGAGCGATCTATCTCGGTATATGGTTTAGGCAACGGACACGCCGCGATTATTTGATGTTCGCGTTAAGCGCCTTTTCGGTCGCGGTATTTTCGCTGTTTGAGTCGATGGGAATGCACGTGACGACGCCTGCTGAATACGGTAATTTGGTGCGTTGGGCACATTTGCCGGGATGGGGCATAATCGTGTTTCTGCCCTGGTTTCTCTATTTTTACATGCGCGCGGGCCGGCCCTGGCTGCTCTGGTCGATAACTATTTTGAGAACCCTGGTTGTGGTTCTAAATTTTATTCTCACCCCAAATATCAATCACAGCCAGGTCGTTTCGATCCGCCAGGTCTCATTTCTTGGCGATCCTGTTTCAATCGCCGAGACGATCTCCAGCCGGTGGATGTTTCTGGCCCAATTCAGCTTGTTATTGGCACTGATCTTTTGCGCCGACGCGGCAATCGCCGTTTGGCGGCGGGGCGACCGGCGGATGGCGTTAGCGGTCGGTGGTACAACGACATTCTTCTTAACGGCGAATATGTGTATGGCAGTGCTCATACTGTGGGGATTCGTCTCGTGGCCGTACACGTTGAGCATATTCTTTACGGCCATAATCGTTGCGATGGCCTTCGAATTGAATTCGGATCTGCTCCGGACGGTCCGGCTCGCCCGTGCGCTCGAAGAGCGCGATGCCCAACTACGTGAGAGCGAGGAGCGATTGGGTTTGTCGGTCAGTGCGGCAAATGTTGGCATCTGGACCAGAAACATTGGGGAAAAGGCAATATGGGCGAACGATAAATGGCGCGAGCTTTTCGAATTTGAGAGCTCACAGGCCGTTACGTTTGAGGATTTTTTTTTGAAAATCCATCCTGATGACCGCGAGGGATTTGAGAAAGCAATAAAAACGGCCGAGGACGGTGGGGAAGAATACGATACCGAATATCGTATTCTACTAAAAAACAAGGATGTTCGATGGATCGCCGCGCGGGGAAAAGTCGATTTTAACAAAGGTGAACCGATGCTTTTTCGCGGGGCTTCGGTCGATACCACGAAACGCAAGCTGGCCGAACAAGCCGCTCATGACCTGAGCGGAAGGTTGATCGACGCCCAGGAAACGGA
>JAYUDV010000333.1:0-3423 GCA_043739565.1 Chloracidobacterium sp. | reverse complement strand
CGTTCACGGCGGATCGTGGAGCGGCGGCGTCCGCAGCGATTTTCCGCAGTGGAATAATCGGCTTGCCGAAATGGGCTTTACGATTTTTGACATCGATTATCGGCTCGAACAGCCGAATTATCTAACCGCGACGGGCGATGTAAAATGTGCGGTTGGCTGGGTGCAGCAACACGCGATTGAATTCAAAATCGATTCCGAACGAATTGCTCTCATGGGCCGCTCGGCTGGTGCTCAGTTGGCACTGCTGGCGGCATACTCGTCTGACGACAAACGCCTGCCGTCAAGCTGCCCGGAAATCACGGCGTCCGGCAATGTCCGCGCGGTTATTTCACTGTACGGCCCGACCGATCTGCTCTGGGCCTACGATAATCCGGCAAACCAAATGGTCATCGATGGCCCGCAGACACTCTCAAATTTCCTCGGCGGCAACCCGCATTCATCAGACGAAATCCGCGATCGATACATCCTCGCATCGCCAATCTCGCATATTAACGCCGCAACACCGCCCACGCTCATCATCCACGGCGCCCATGACCAACTCGTCCGACCGGAAAACTTACAATTGCTCGATCAAAAACTAAACGCCGCCAATATCCCGCACCGAACCGTAATATTACCGTACGCCCAACACGGCTTCGACTACAACATCAACGGCTGGGGATCGCAGATCATGGAGCGGGTGATGTTGGATTTTATAAAGGAACATACGAAATGAAAACGAGCGACATCATAACAAACGAAGCCTTTCATCATCTTTTCCTCTTTCGCATGCCCTTACTCGGAAACAGACGTTCTTTTCCAATAGTAATTAAAGGATCTCGGGCATGGATCGAGCAGCACATTCCTATCGAAGAGTTTTTAGAGCTATTTGGTGGCTATGCCTTATGGCGTGAGCCAGAAGCCAAATCTGAAGAGATGCCAGACGAGGCTCTCGGAGTGTGGGGAAGCCGAAACGCATCAAAATTGCGTCGTACCCTCCGCGAACGGGGAGCTATATTCGAAGTGATTGATGGCAAGAGACCCAAGCAAAGTTTAGCGATCACGCCCTAAACTTCCATCGGGATTTTCACATCTTACTGCGAATTCAATTGCCATTCATAATCGGCGCCAGCGTGGAGACGAGGATGTTTGCTTATGAATCAATATATCCGTCCGCCTCGTTGCGTTCTTCCTCGCGGGTGCGGTCGTCGGCCATGTCGTACCAGCGGTTGTAGCCGTGTTTGGCGAGTCCCCACGCTTCGCGGCCGATGTGTTTGATGATCTTTTCTTTGATTGACCGTCTATCGACCAAACCCTTTCGGCTAAGCAAGAAAACGGCGTCTTCCTGATCTTTGAATCGTCCGGCTATGAATTTTAGTATAACAAGCCATTCGGGAGTGAGGACGGGAACATCGTTAATCTTGACGGATTCGCTAAGAGCGACCTCGAACAATTTTTTGAACACATCGTTACGCAATATCCAGTCAACATACACATCGCGTTTTGCGGCTTTAATACTGTATCGCTCACCGCCCTGTCTGAGTGTTCCCTCGCTGCGGATCGGCAACAGTTTATTTGCAATTGCATCAACATCCTTCGTATTTCGGTCGCCACCATAGAGCGCTACCGCAATCCCCCCGACCAACGCCCAATCGACATCATTAGCCGCAGCAATCTCACTAACAGCAACAATTGCTTCCTTAGCGGATTCGGTATCAAGTAGATCAATGTCTATTGTCATAATTTTCGGTATTCGTAGAACCCCGTCGCCATCGCTCGCGGGTCAGACTATTTCATCGGTATATTAACATCATTCTTTGCGGCAAATTCGATAGCTTCTTCATAACCCGCATCGGCGTGGCGGATGACGCCCATGCCGGGATCGGTGGTTAGTACACGCTGGATTCGCTTTGCTGCCTCGGGCGTGCCGTCGGCGACGATCACCTGGCCGGCGTGAAGTGAATAGCCGATGCCAACGCCTCCGCCTTGGTGGAGCGAGACCCATGTGGCGCCGCCCGCGACGTTTATCATGGCGTTGAGATAGACCCAATCGGCGATGGCGTCGGAGCCGTCTTTCATGGATTCAGTCTCGCGGTTGGGCGAGGCGACGCTGCCGCAGTCGAGGTGGTCGCGGCCGATGACGATCGGGGCTTTTAGCTCGCCGGAAGCGACCATTTCATTGAGTTTGAGTCCCGCCTTGGCACGCTCGCCGTAGCCGAGCCAGCATATACGCGCAGGCAAACCCTGAAATTCGACCTGCTCCTGTGCCATCGTCAGCCACCGGGCGAGGTGATCGTTGTCGGGGAAGAGATTCATTATCGCCTCGTCCGTTTTGTAGATATCCTCTTTGTCGCCGGACAGGGCAACCCACCGAAACGGCCCTTTGCCTTCGCAGAAAAGCGGACGGATGTATGCCGGAACAAAGCCGGGATAATCAAAAGCATTGAGGACGCCATGGTCTTTTGCCCGCTGCCGAAGGTTATTGCCGTAGTCGAAGACAACCGAGCCGCGTTTCTTAAATTCGAGCATCGCTTCGACGTGTTTGGCCATCGACGCCATCGCACGATCTTCATATTCGATAGGGTTCGTTTTGCGGAGTTTATCGGCCTCGTCAACGGTCAAGCCAGCCGGAATGTAGCCATAAAGCACGTCATGGGCCGATGTCTGGTCGGTAACTACGTCGGGTACGACATTGCGTTTGAGCAGTTCCCAATGCACCTCGGCGGCATTGCCGAGAATGGCGATGGACTGAGGCTTTTTATAAGCAAGAGCCTCGCTCGCCATCGCGAGGGCGCAGTGGATATCTTTGGCAACGACATCGATCTGCTTGAGCTGTAGCCGCCGCTCGATGCGTCGTGGATCGACCTCTACGAGCAGCCCGACCCCGCCGTTAAACGTGATCGCCTGTGCCTGCGCACCACCCATTTCGCCAAGACCGGCGGTGAGCATGAGCTTTCCTTTCAGATCGCCCCAACCATGCTGCCGAGCCAGCGAGCCAAACGTCTCATACGTGCCCTGCAATATCCCCTGCGTGCCGATATAGATCCACGAACCGGCCGTCATCTGGCCATACATCATCAGACCCTCAGCCTCGTATTTGTCAAATTGCTCCTGAGTCGCCCAATGCGGGACGATGTTGGTATTTGCGATCAGCACGCGCGGAGCGTCGGTGTGTGATTTAAAAACGCCGACCGGTTTGCCTGATTGGATCATCAGCGTTTCGTCTTCGTTCAGATCGCGCAGACAGCGCAATATGGCGTCAAAACTCTCCCAGTTACGCGCCGCCTTGCCCCGGCCGCCGTAAACGATCAGATTATCCGGGTCAAACGCCACATCCGGGTCGAGATTGTTCTGTATCATCCGGTACGCGGCCTCGATCAGCCAATTCTTGCAGCTTAGTTCTGTGCCGGTTGGCGCGTGTATTGTCCTTTTCATGAAGTTGTA
>JAYUDV010000332.1:0-1137 GCA_043739565.1 Chloracidobacterium sp. | reverse complement strand
TATGTCGGCATTTGGCATAGCCGCCGCATTCGGCCGGATCTTTGCGAGCTGGTGGCGGACAAAACGGCTGATCGGCGAATGGATGAGGCTTTCAGAACCGGTCGTGATCGACGGAGTGCAGATTCCCGCGTTTCAATTGCGGCATCCGTTTCCCGTTATTGCTGTGGTCGGCGTTCTCCGGCCGCAGATGTTCGTGGCGGAGCAAATTCTCTCGGAACTCAACGAATCGGAACTTGCCGCGGCCATCGCCCATGAATCCGGACACATTTCGACGCACGATAATCTCAAACGGATCGCGATGCGTATTTGCGGCGACCTTTTAGTATTGCCTCTTGGTCGCACGCTCGACCGGGTCTGGTCCGATGCAGCGGAATCGGCGGCGGACGAGTATGCGGCCAATCGCGGCGGTCCCAATTCTGCGCTTAACCTGGCATCAGCATTGATAAAAGTCGGACGAATTACGCCTCGTGAGAAAGCATGGGCAATGCCGGTAGGAGCGTTTTTACTCGAAGCCGAAGATGGATCGCTTGCCGATCGCGTTGATCGGCTGTTGCAAATTGCCGACAAAACCGGATCAGCCGATAGCGCGGTAACAAACGCAATATGGCTCATTCCCTTTTTGACCATCCTCTTGATACTGCCGCTTGCGCTAAACAGCAATTTTCTCTCGGCGGTCCATTCATTTTCAGAAGCTCTTCTGGCGGCCCTTCAATAATCAGATTGAATTCGTGGTCTCAGGTTTGCGTAGCAGATCTGCGATAGCGAAAGCATTATTTCAGGAATTTAGTATCAAATGCCCGTGGCAAAAGATCCTTCATTTGGACGGTCTCGGTTTTGCCTTTTAGATTGGCGAGAATGACAGGAATATCGCCGCCGAATTCCCAGATGATCTGGCGGCAGACGCCGCACGGTGGTGTCAGCGTTTCAGTGTCAGCAACCACCGCTATTTTCACGATCTTTCGCTTGCCTTGCGAGATCGCGTTCCACACGGCAACACGCTCGGCACATACGGTGAGTCCGTAGCTCGCGGATTCGACATTGCTGCCGACGATTATTTGGCCGTCGTCCGTTTCGAGCGCTGAGCCAACCTTAAATTCCGAAAACGGCGCGTAGGCGTTTTCACGTACGGCGGTTGCC
>JAYUDV010000331.1:0-1138 GCA_043739565.1 Chloracidobacterium sp. | reverse complement strand
CGACGATTTTCTCGCCGCGTTAAATTTGCTAAAATACTCGTTTCGACTTGGGTCGGGATTTTTATCCGTAATGAGTATTAAGCAGATCACGGTTCGCGGTGCGCGGCAGCATAATCTAAAAAACATTGATGTTGATATACCGCGCGATAAATTTGTCGTGATTACGGGGCTGTCCGGCTCCGGCAAATCATCGCTTGCTTTCGACACGATCTACGCCGAAGGCCAGCGCCGCTACGTCGAATCGCTTTCAGCCTACGCCCGACAATTTTTGGATCAGCTTGAGAAACCTGATGTTGATTCGATCGAGGGCCTCTCGCCCGCGATATCGATCGAGCAAAAGACGGTATCGCGCAGCCCGCGTTCCACGGTCGGAACGGTCACCGAGATCTATGATTTTCTTCGCTTGCTGTTTTCGTCGATAGGCCAGCCGCATTGTCATCAGTGCGGAGAGCCGATCACGCGACAATCCGTCGATCAGATCGTTGCCGGCATCTCCGGCCTCCCCGAGGGCGAACGTGTGATGATACTCGCTCCTGTAGTTCGCGGCCGAAAAGGTGAATTTAAGAAGGAGCTTGAAAAGCTCCACAAGGACGGTTTTCTCCGTGCCCGTATCGATGGCGAGATGCGGCAATTGGACGAGGAGATAGTCCTCGACAAACGCAAGAATCACACGGTCGAGGTTGTCGTCGACCGCTTGCTGATGAAAGACGGCGTACGCGAACGACTTGCCGAATCGGTAAAAACGGCACTCAAACTTACCGGCGGTGCCGTGCTTATTTCGATCATCGACGGCGACGAAAAGCTGTATTCCGAAAAGATGGCGTGTGTAGATTGCGGCATCAATATACCGCCGCTCGAACCGCGTTCGTTCTCGTTCAATTCGGCGTACGGAGCATGCCGCCGCTGCCAGGGAATCGGGACGGTGCTTGAGATCGATGCGAAAAAGATCGTGCCCGATGAAAATATGGCCGCAGGCAAGGTCGAGTTTCTAAGTGGAGTAGATAAGGCCGGAGCCACCTTTCTCCGTTCGGCTCTCATTGCGATCATCGAGAAATTTACGGTTGGCGATCCGCTCGAGCCGCCGAGTGCGACGGCAAAGCCGAGAAAATCGCGGTTGAAAAAGATCAAAGACAAGTTA
>JAYUDV010000330.1:0-8747 GCA_043739565.1 Chloracidobacterium sp. | reverse complement strand
CCTTGATCCACGGGACATTTTTTTCAAAGAAAAAGCCGCCCGGACCCATAATTGCCGATTTTGAGAGCAGTCCCAGCGAAACCAGAAAATTAAGCACGGTGAATCCGAGCGTCACCCACTTGAGATGGCTTTCCTGTTTCCAAACCAACTGATAGCCGAGCGTCAGCACCGCTCCGGCCACCGGCAGCAGGATCAATATCGTTATCAGATTTTCGTTAATAAAATCCATAAATTAAGTTCAAAGTTAAAGGTTCAATGTTCAAGGTTGCACAAAAGACTTTGAACCTTGAACTTGAAACTTTGAACATCATGTCACCAGTTTCAACCCGTAATAAATAAAATAGCCGATCACGATCAACGCCCCGAACAAAATGATGGCCGCGTAGCTCCGCACAAACCCGACCTGCACCTGCCGCACGAGCGAACCGGCTTCAATCACAAAGTGGCCGATGCCGTTGACGATGCCGTCGATAAAGCCGACGTCAATTCCTTTCCACAAACCTTCGCGCGAAAGCCGTGTGATCGGATCGACAATATAGCCGTTGTAAAGCTCGTCGATACGCCATTTTTGTTCGAGAATCTTTGGCATTTTCCGCAGCGGATTACTGCTGAAAATAAACCATCCTATCAAGATACCGAAACCCGCCAAAACGACCGACAATCCCGCGAGCGAACGCTCGTTCGAGATCTCGTCTTCAGCGTGGCGTGGAGCGTCGGAAATTCCGACCCCGCCGTGCGCTCCGCCATACAAAGATGAACTATGCAAATCTTCTCTGCTAGCGCGCGTGTGAGCAATTACTGGCTCGAGAACAATCTCGAAAGCGTTCATATCACCTTTGCCAAAAATCGAACTGACCGCGTACGGAATCCCGACAAGCCCGCCGACCGTTGATAACACCGCCAGAACTACAAGCGGCACGGTCATCGTCCACGGGGATTCGTGCGGCTTGAAACCGGCCGGGAGAGCGGGATGGTCGTCGTCGTGATCTAGGTCAGAACCGCCTCCGTCAGGGGGCGGCCAGTTTCCCGGATCCTCAACGACCTGGCCGCCCGCTAACGCAGGCGGTTCTGACCCGTGTTCGCCTTCGTGCGTCAAGTCGGACACGGTATCATGAAATCGCTCGCTGCCAAAGAACGTCATTACCATCAGCCGCGTCATGTAAACGGCTGTCAGAACGGCCGTGATGAGACCGACGATCCAGAGAACATAATTCCAATTACCCGGCAGATTTGGCGATGCGAATACCCGAAATAGAATTTCATCCTTCGAGAAAAACCCCGCCCAAATTGGTATTCCGCATATTGCCAGCCAACCCATCAGCATCGTGAAAAAGGTGACCGGCATGTATTTGCGGAGGTTCCCCATCTGCCGCATGTCCTGCTCGTGGTGCATTCCGTGGATCACCGAGCCGGAGCCGAGGAAGAGCAGAGCTTTAAAAAACGCGTGTGTCATCACATGAAAGATCGCCGCGACAAACGCTCCCGCACCGCAGGCGAGAAACATATATCCGAGCTGAGAAACCGTCGAATAGGCAAGAACCTTCTTAATGTCGTTTTGAGCTAACCCAATGGTGGCGGCAAAGATCGCCGTCGCGCATCCGATCATCGCTACGATAAACATCGCGGTCGGTGCATTTTGATAAATTGCATTACACCTCACGACCATGTAAACACCAGCCGTAACCATCGTAGCCGCATGGATCAAGGCCGAAACCGGCGTCGGGCCGGCCATCGCGTCCGGCAGCCATGTAAACAGCGGTATCTGCGCCGATTTACCGGTTGCTCCGATAAATAGCAAAACCGCTACTGATGTTATCCCGCCCGCAAATATCGTTCCCCAGCCAAACGGATCCCTTGCCATTTCGGCAAAGATATTTAACGCACTCGCGACCTGTGTTCCGTCAACCGACTTATCAAAAAACGAGATAGAGCCAGTTAGCGTAAAGACCAGAAAAATCCCGATCAGCACTCCCCAGTCGCCGATGCGGTTCATCACAAACGCTTTCTTTGCGGCGGTGCGTGCCTCGTCTTTTTTGAGGTAGTAGCCGATGAGCAGGTAAGAGCACAAACCAACGCCTTCCCAACCGACGAACATCAGCAGAAAATTATCCGCCAAAACGAGCGTCAGCATCGAGAACATGAACAGGTTCAGGTATGCGAAAAAGCGGTAAAAGCCTTTATCGCCTTTCATATAACCCGTCGCAAAGATATGGATCAACAGCCCGACAAAGGTAACAAAACAAGCGTAAATTCCCGAAAGCCGATCCATTCCAAGCGCGAAATCCGCCCGAAATCCGCCGACCTGTATCCACGTCCACAGATGATCGAGGATCGGCTTGCCCTCGGGATTAAATAAAGATCCCGGATGCGGAGTCCCGATGCCAAACGCGATCATAAACGACACGATTGTCGAGATCGCAATCGTCCCGCAAGCCACAATGCCGCTAAACGCCTCATTCTTTAGCCGTCCGCCGATCAGCCAATTGATCACGGCCCCGGTAAGCGGTGCAAAAATTATTAGACTTAAAAGGTTGTTTTCCATTAGCTCAAGAGAGGCTAGTTCTTAAAGTAACCCGGATATTCTCTTTTCATGAAGAGTTTCATCTCGTCATCAATGGTCCTAATTTCATCAGGCTTTTTTCCATTTAGACCTGACAGTTCCACTGGCCAGATGCCGTCAAACGAGGCGACTCTCATTCCATCCCGGTTCTTTGCGAAATCAATCCGGAGCTCGGCAGACGCCGAATTAAGATAAATTGGAAATAAGAATATTGAATCGACCCGGAATAAACCAAATGTCTTCGCGACCTGACTCTTTGTATTTGCCTCCTTAATGAAAGTTTCTTTAATGACTTTAAGGGCAATTTCTTTTCCATTTTCGACAACATAAACTCGTTTTAGAGGTAGCTCGTTTTCATCCTGAGATGTGGTACTAACTAACAACAGTCCGTAGCCGTTTAGTCGTGCATATTCAGCTTTATCTTTCGGAAAGGCGAGGTCATAAAATGCAATTCTCGGTATCGGTGCGTATTCTTTATATTGTTCCGCCGCTTCCGAGATTTGCTTATTCATGTAAGCATTATCAACTCTATCCGTGTGCCACCTTGAGCCAGTCTGAAGGGTGATAGTCGGATTTTGTGCTGCCGAACATACGCCCGAAAAAACCAGCACGATACTAGCGAAGAATAAATTTTTTAATTTCGCCACAGTCATTCTAAAAATTTAGATCGTTGTCGGTTTCTTCGGCCGTCGGACCAACTCACCGCCGCAATTCGGACAAACCGAACTCATCTCTTCCGTACAATCTTTACAAAATGTGCATTCAAATGTGCAAATATATGCTTCGCCGGTGGCGTCGAGACCGCCCCCACATTTTTCGCATACCTCACGCATGTCGAGTGCCATCTTAATTCCTCAAAATGCTCGCGTCATCTACATCGACCGACTGGCGGTTGCGGAAGAATGCGATGATGATGCCGAGGCCGACGGCGGCTTCCGCGGCGGCGACAGACATTACCATAAAAACAAAAAGCTGGCCGCGTACGTCACCGTAATATCGCGAAAACGCGACGAATGTCAGGTTGACCGCGTTGAGCATCAACTCGATGCACATGAACATACCGATCGCGTTGCGCTTAAAAATAACGCCGACACAGCCGATTGTGAACAATATTCCTGATAGTGCCAGATAGCTGGCTAAGTTCGGTTCCATTCTCGTTTAGTTTAACAGGCCCTTTTCTTGATGCTCGGCTTTCAATTCCTGCTCGACCACCAACTCAAGCTGTGGCTGAGCGAGACGTCTTGCCAAAATTACTGCTCCGATTATCGCCATCATCAAAAGTACGCCGACGATCTCGACCGGCAGCAGAAATTGCGTGTACATCGCCTGGCCGATGCTGAGCGTTTTTCCAGCCGTTGTTGCCGGATCAACGGCATGGTTTGGAGCCTTCATAACGGCGTAAAAGACGAACAGCGTTTGCGCGAGCAGCACAACGCCGAGGCCCAGCCCAAGCGCATACAAATACCGCAAGCGGTTCTGCGGCTGGTCGTCGTCGAGATTTAACAGCATGATGACGAATACGACCAAAACCATGATCGCACCGGCGTAAATAAGTATCTGCACGGCCGCGATAAACGGAGCGGCCAGCGTGATGTAAATACACGACAGCGAAATAAAAACGCCGACCAGCGAGATCGCGCTGTAGAGCGGATTGCGGTGATAGACCATCGAGATCGCCGAGGCGATCGCAAATCCGGCAAATAAGAAAAATAAGGCTGTCGAAACCATAGATATTTAACAACGGATTAACACAGATTTACGCAGATAACTAGAAAAATGAGATTTTTAATCCGTGAAATCTGCGTAAATCCGTTGTTCCATCTCCTACCTATTCAAAAAGAAAACCACGACGATCGTCAGGATCACATTTCCCAAGGCGACCGGCAGCAAAAACTTCCAGCCGAAATTCATCAACTGGTCAAAGCGGAATCGCGGCAGCGTACCGCGGATCCAGATAAATAAAAAGAGAAACGCACATATTTTGCCGAGAAACGCGACATGGCTGGCGAGTGCGTACGGGATCGAACCGACATTAAAAATATGGCTCAGTCCCGGCACGTACCAACCGCCCAGGAAAAGTACCGTACACATCACCGAAACGGTGAACATATTCACGTACTCAGCCATAAAGAACAGCGCGAATTTGAGTGCCGAATACTCAGTATGAAATCCGGCGACAAGCTCGGTCTCGGCCTCCGGCAGATCGAATGGCACGCGGTTAGTCTCGGCAAATGCCGCAATCAAAAACACAACAAAACCAATAAATTGCGGAATTATAAACCAGCGAAAAGGCGACTGTTGCTGAGCGTAAATGATGCCGCCCAAATCAAGCGTTCCGGCAAGTATCACGACGCCAATGACCGACGCTCCCATCGCAAGTTCGTACGAGATCAACTGGGCCGACGAACGCAGGCCGCCCATCAGGCTGTATTTGTTGTTCGACGACCAACCCGCGAGGGCAATGCCGTAAACCCCGACCGACGTTATTCCCAGCACAAAGAGCACGCCAACGTCTATCCGGGCGATCGTGAGCGGCAAAGCCTTTATGCCTTCGCCCAAACCATAAGGCAAAAATGTCCAGTCAATTGTCGTGATCGAGGGGCCAAACGGGTAAACGACGATTGGCAAGAGCGCGCATGTCAACGCAACCATCGGTGCCAGAAAATAGACAAATTTTGTCGATTTATCGGGGACAAGATCTTCCTTAAAGATGAATTTGAGAAGATCGGCAAACGGCTGCAAAACCCCCCACGGCCCAACGCGATTCGGCCCGATTCGGCCCTGAATCCAGCCAAGAACCTTGCGTTCAGCCAGAACCGTATAGGCGACGATCATCAGCACGCCCTGAAAGGCGAGCAGTATCCCAACGCTGATCACGACAAACGGAAATGCGGTTTTTGCAACAGATTCCATATCAAAAACTATTTATGGCTGCTCCCGGGTGCTAAGCGGTCAGAAGCATTTACACTCGCGGCTTCTGCCAACCCGCCCTCACGCGCTACACCATCCAAACCAAATTGGACGAGCGGCGAAACCAGCAGATTCTCCGGTTTCGGATTGCCGTGCGCCAGTAGGTGAAACTGGTCGGTCTTGCTGGTCATCGTCGTCAGACGGTGCAGTTTGTGGCCGACCTTCGGCACTTCAATATTCTTTTCCGCCGCATCGCTCATCGCCTCGACGTTTGTTTTCAATGTGTTGAGGTGAGCCGAAATATCATTGCTGGCAACGGTGTATTTTACCTGAACCGGATTCGACTCATCCTTGAGCATCGGATAGCGAAGACCTTCGTATGCGGGAACGGCGTCGGCGATGGCCTTAAAAACCATAGACGCCGAGAAATCGTAGCCGAATTCCGTCCCCATCTCGCGTGCGATTAGGCTCGTGATCATCCAATCGGGTTTCGACTGATGAACAGGCTCGATCGCCTTGCGAACGCGTTGAACATTGCCGGCGTTATTTGTAAATGTCCCGTCAACTTCGGCATAGCTCGCCGCCGGGAAGACGACATCGGCGAACGCAGTCGTCTCGGTTTGGAAAAGCTCCTGAACAACAACAAAATCCTTGCCGTCGAGAACGCTCGCATCCTGTAAGCTGCCGGCGATGAGCAAAGCCTTCGAATTTTTGACGACCTCGGCAACGGTCTTGCGGCCTGACGTCATATCGTGTGCACCGACGGAATTGTTGTATTTCGGCAGCGGATGCAGGGTTACGCGGCGATTGTCGGCCGCAAAACTCGATGCCGAAGCGGCAAGTGCGGCCTGAGCCTCAGCCGAAAGCTCGCGGCCAAACATTATGATAACTTCGCCCTCTGTTTCGCTGATATTTTTACGAACCGCGTCGATTTCAGCAGCTCCGATTCCCATCTTTTTGGCTACCAACGAATCGCTCGGCGAATTTGCCAACGCCAATACAAACGCATCAATTGACCCTGCATTTACATGCACAAACTGTGTCGCAGCACGAGACAGGTTTATCGGCGTATCGTTGACGCAGATAAATTTCGCCCCGCCGTTACGGACGGCCTGACGGATCTGTTTGGCCGTGTAGGATTGCTCTTCTTCCGGTTCGCCGCCGATGAGCAGGATCATCTTGGCATAGCGAATTTCTTTGTGCGTACAGAGTTCGGCACTGAGATTATCAAATACCGGAGCGAGGTCCTGCACGTCGGAAATCGCTAAATTGTCGGTTCCCACCGTTTCGGACGCAAAACGCTTTAATGTGAAAATAGCTTCATTGGTCAGCCTCGGGCTGGCGATAACTCCTACCGACTTGCCGTGTTCTTTTAGCTTGTCCGCCGCAAATTTGATAGCCGCATCCCAAGTTGCCGGGATCAGCTTGCCGCCTTTTGAATAACGAATCATCGGCGTTTTGATACGGTCGGCGTGGTTGATAAAACCATGTGCAAAACGAGCTTTTATGTCGAGAAACTCACCGTTGAGACCATTGACATAACGGTCGCGGGCCACGATGCGATGCACCTCGTCGCCGCGTGAGCCGATGCTGAGCTGCATTCCGTCCGAACCGTACACATCAGTCGTGATCGTTTGTTCGAGTTCCCAAGGCCGCGTTTCGTGACGATAAACGCCGTCAAGAAGCGTGCCTGTCGGGCAAACCTCGATGCAATTACCGCACTGCGAGCAATTCAGCCAGCCGCCGTAAGTTCCGATGACGGTGTTGACACCGCGATTTCCTGCCTCGATCGCGTCCTCGCCCATCCATTCATCGCAGACTCGTGTACACCGTTTACAGAGAATGCACCGTTGCGGGTCGTTGGCGACGATTGGCGAGAGATATTTTTCAGGCTGGGCGTTCTTTTTCTCTGAAAAACGTTCCTCGACATCGCCCCAGTCAAAGATCACCTCTTGCAATTCACATTCGCCGCCGCGATCGCAAACCGGGCAGTCAAGCGGGTGATTTATGAGCAAAAATTCGCCCATCGCCCTCTGAGCCTTTTCAACCTCTTCGCTCTGCGTGGTGACGACCATGCCATCGGTGCAGATGATCGTACACGATGTCTGCAACTTTGGCATTTTCTCGATCCGAACCAGACACATGCGGCACGAAGCCTGTAGTTCGAGATCTTGGTAATAGCAAAACGACGGAATTCCGTGGCCCTTTTCGCGGCACACATCTATTAACCGAGCGCCCTTATCGACCTCAAATTCCTGTTCGTTTATCGTTACTTTTATCTGTTCTGTTGACATCAAACCTTTCTCGAATAATTTGTTTCCGGGACCCGTACCTCGCCTTCATCCGGCCTTTCATCGGCGATTCGTCGCCGACAACATCGGGCTCGAACCATGTTTTTGCCGGGCCTTTCCACTCACCAACCAGTATAGATAGATGAGCATGGACGTTGCTCTCTATTGATTCCCCAAATTTCATTTTCGCCAAAAATCAGGCTACTTAGCCTTTTTTTTCTTGGCCGGCGTTTCTACGACAACATGCGTTGCCTTTTTGTGCTTAGGCCGTGTTTTGCCGTAGGTTCCCGCGAATATTTTGCCGCGTCGTGTTCGTTTGTCACCTTTTCCCATATTTCTGTACTTCCTTTAACTATCTTTTATGAACATTAAATATTCGGACTAATGCCGTTCGTTCCGGTCTTGTCCTCGAGCCACTTCTTAAAATCACCCGGAAATTGCTTAATCGCTGACTGGACCGGCCATGCCGCAGCGTCGCCGAGCGGGCAAAACGATTTGCCCTCGATATTGTCGCAGATGTCGAGCATCAATTGCGCGTCTGCCGGTTTTCCGCCGCCGTCGGCAATGCGGTTAAAGATCTTGACCAGCCAATCCGTTCCCTCACGGCACGGCGTACACCAGCCGCAGGATTCGTGCTTGTAAAATTCGGACAGATTTTTTGTCGATTCCATTATATCGACCGTCTCATCCATAACGATAAATCCACCCGATCCGACCGAGGAACCGCCTGCCACCAGGCCTTCGTAGTCCATCGTGACCTTTTTACCGATTATCTGTTCGGCGTTCATTATATAAACGCTCGAACCGCCGGGAATACACGCCTTAAGTTTCCGGTCATCGTGGAGCATCCCGCCGCAGTCTTCCAAAATGAACTTTTCCATGTCGGCGTAACCCATCGGCAGCTCGTAAACACCAGGTTTTTTGATATGCCCGCTGACCGACCAAAGTTTCGTGCCGCCCGATTTCTCGGTGCCGAGATCACGCCA
>JAYUDV010000329.1:0-20236 GCA_043739565.1 Chloracidobacterium sp. | reverse complement strand
CAGCTGCCGTATCCGGTTCTCGATCTCTCTGAACAATTCACGAATTTGATTCTCGACGGCCACGGTCACGATTGAGGGCACATATGGCTCAGGAATAGAAAAGCTAAGTCGCGAGAAAAGCGGGCGATTGAATTTAGAAAAACTGTGGAGACGGTCCGCCGAGCCAAGCTCCTTTTCGAACTTTCGGTCGAGCTCGTGAAGTTTCCGTTCCTCATCGTCTGAAAGCAAGCTCTCCGTCTCGTGCTTATATTGGAGATGCAGATATTCGAATAAGGCCGAATTCGTGTACGACTCGCTCAAGAAACTGATATCCTTGTCCGTTAAATTCCTAAAGTCCATGTGTTGGAACTGTTCGGTGAAATCCTGTAAATGGCGAGTGTCCTCAATACGTTCAGATACGGCAAGACGTATCTCTGGGTAAATCTGGAAACCGAATTTGGTAAGCCTACCTTTCAGGTTTCGAACGATTGCGAATAATTCGCCCGCTGTCAACCAGGGCTTCTCACACTTCTTGCATATGTTGAATACATCACGCACCGTGAAAAAGCCGGTGCGGCGCATCAACGGCCAGGCGTTGAGATAATCGCCAAAGGAAAGGTACGTATCACGTTTCAGTCCCGCGAGCCTCAATTCCAGCCCCTCTACTCCACCGTAAACGTCGGAAATTTTGTCGATTTGGTCAAAAAAGAAAAGTACGTTTCGCTTCTGGATAAACCTCTCAACGAGAGATTCTGTGTAAATATCAATATATACAAGCGGGCTGTCAGTCTCAACCCGTCTGCCTTTTGATAACTCGCGAAGCCAATATCTGTAGAAGGCTTTCTGTTCCCGAGACATTGACTCAGGGTTGCATTCGATCGGGTCTATTTCTATGGGAATACGCGGCACAATTAAAATTTTCTCCAGCTATCTCTGTAATCTTCCTGTCATCCTCTCCAAGTGGCTCACGTACCCGAGGCCTGTTCCTCAATGTCCCGTAATTTACCGAACCAATCCCATAATTCAGGAAAGTCCAAATGTTTAGGGATAGGATTGTTATCGATAAACATTGCATCGACAACCCGGTTCAAATACGCCTCACCTGTTCTCCGTGGGTGATTAGCGATCCATGAATCATAAAAGTTATCGTGTACTTCATAGTGGTGCGTGTGAATGAATAGCTCCCATGTTTCTCGTAAATCATCTTCACCTCTTATGTCAATTACTTCCGTTTGCTCCATGTTGCGTGTGTTTACGTCACCCCAAGCCGCTTTCATCAGGCCAATAGCATCCACATCGGAGTTCGGAGCACCGTAGCCAAATACGGTTATCATAAACGCGTCTCGCATTTGATTATGTAAATCACTCCATTGTGCCGAAATAAAACTATCTAAGTGATAATCCTTCTTGCGGATGGGATAGAGTAATTTTGAAGGTGTAAATCGTTGTCCGCAATGGCTACATGCGGCGCCTAAAACACCGGTAACTTTATCTACCTAACAAAAGCCGATCATCACGTTTCCGTGTAAGAATTGAAGTCGTGGAAGCTTAAACCCTCGCCCGTTCAATGCGTTGCGTCTAAGGGCTTGAACTAAAAACGGGTCCCAGTTGAATGTTGCAATTACGTCCTTGTCTCTCATTGAAAGAACAAGATGATCGTACAAGCTCGGTTCGTCACTTATTTCTATGTCTGCAAAATAGTCATAAACCGCGCTCTCTAGCTTTTGTTTGAGGTTTTCCAGCTTTACATCATTATGAATCTCGTCGTAGATATCTTCAAAGTTTCGCCCTCTGTGTGAAATGCCCTCGGCGTCAAGCATCGAAGACAAATCCAACACCTCCACGAAATTGAGCATCGAGGGTAGTTTCTTCCCGTTTTTGTCACCGTGTAAAGAGGACGCAATACTAGCGCCTGCACCCAGTATGACTACGTGTGGCTGATGCATTCTTACTTGAGCTATTTCGTCATCAACGCTAAAGAATCCGCTCATAATAAGCCCAGTCTATAATTCTTATCGCGTGTCCCTTTTCCCCCGCGTGATTGTCGGGGTCGTTCGCGTAGTTGTATAGTTACTGCGAACGCCCCCGACAATTGTGTTTGACGTTACTGCTTCTTCTTCCGCGTTAGACCGGACTTCTTCTCGGATTTGCGGACGAAGCCCATTGCGCCGTAGAGCGGGCTGTCGTTGCCGTAGGCCGGATCGCCTGCGACGCCCATGCCGACCTTTGAGCGTTTGTCGTTGAGGGCGATGTACTTGTCGTCGCGTACGTCGCGTTTCATCTTCCGCTCGGCTCCGAGATCGATCATAGCCTGATGATCTCCATGTCTTTTTTCAGAAGACGATTAACTATTTTGCTCCTGTCGATATTCTTCTCCGCCGACAATTTATCAACGAACTCAGCGATCTCAGGCTCAAGATAGATAGGTAAATTAAACTCGCCATCCGGGTTGTAAAATTTGCCTCTAACTCCTTTTGAAAAATCATATTCCTTTTTCATATTGTTTTGTTTCTGCTTTAGTAGCTTTTCTGGCTGAAATGATTCTGATTCGCGTGCTTTCGGCATCCTGACTCACAAATTTGTGTGAAAGGACGAGTATAACTCCATTCTCATCCAAACCAATTGTAATCCATCGCTCCTCAGATTGACTATGTTCTTCGTCCGGGATTGAGAGCAGACTCGGGTCGCGGAAAATGCTCGTCGCCCGCTCAAAACTAACTTTGTGCTTGCGAATGTTATCCCGTGCTTTCTTTGGATCCCATTCAAAGTCGTAACGCATAATCATCAAACAACCGATGTTTATTGTCCCCGAAGAACCTGTTGAACATCCGCATCTACAGCCCCAACATCAATTATGAGGTCACCACCGCGTCGTCCGACATAATCCCGTTTACCATAATGCACACGCCAACCCCAAACGCCGTTCGCCAAGTGCTGGCTTACTGTTATAAGGCTCTCTTTGAGATCAACGCCCAGCTCTTTTGCCTTGCGGTTTGCCGATGCCAAAACCTGTGCTACCGAAACCGCGATCTCGTCTTTCAAGGTTTCATATGTTAAAACAGCCGCCATATTCTTAAATAACCTTTCACGGTTCTGACGTTATGGCATTTCGCGCCGTTCGCGGACGAACTCGACGATTTCTTCGGTTGAAACGCCTAAGTCAATGCCTGCGACATCAAGGGCAGAACGCTTGGCTTTTTCAGGTTTAAGGATAAAAACCTGTCCGTTGGTTCGCTTGATCCGCACTTCGCCTTCGTCAGACGCGCGCTCAAGTAAACCAGACAAATTTTCTTGTGTTTCCGTGTATGTTTGCATTTGTTAGTTTGCCTCCCAAACTTCCAGACCCGCCGCTTTTGCCGCATAAGCTAACCCGCCGTCTAATGTCAGCAGCGGACAACCGCGATCTAAAGCACAGGCGATCATATATGCGTCATACGCATAAACTTTGTGCTTGTCGACTATTTCCAACGCCTGTTCCAAGTCAACATCAACCAGATTAATCGGAATCTGCTTGTAAATCTCTATCGCCGCTGTTGCTTGTTCCAAAGTAATGCGTCCGCGTTTAATCATCGCCGAAAAGGCGTTGCCAATTTCCGAATAGAGCGATTGCGGTGCAACCAAATCATAGCCCTGCGTTTTGGCGATCAGCAAAGGCTTTTCCGGTTCATTTGCAATAACGGCTATGATCGTTGATGTATCTGCGACTAACTCCATATCCATAATTCCACATATACAACTTTAACAAATAGACGTGTCTCTGTGGTGAATTTCTCTTAGCACAAAGCCAAGCCAGCATCGAGGGCCACGATCAGCTTATCAACGGTATCCGTAGTGGAATTCAGCATCAACCCGGTGCGGATGACGTTGCCGTAGAGGCCACCTTTGCCGATGAGGACGCCTTGGCGTTTGGTTTCCTCGAAGACTTTTAGCACCGATTGCGGATCCGGCTCTTTTGTCTGGCGGTCCTTTACAAGTTCGAGGCCTTGCATCAGGCCCATGCCTCGGACGTCGCCGATACAGGCGTATTTTTCCTGTAATTTGAGGAGTTCATTGTGAAAATAATCACCGACGACGCGGGCGTTTGTTCGTAGATCGTCTTCCTCAATGACGTTGATAACGGCGAGGCCGACGGCCATCGAGACGGGATTGCCGCCGAACGTTGAGAATGTCAGTCCGGGGAACGCATCGGCAACCTCGGGCGTTGCGATCGTCCAGCCGATCGGCACACCGTTGCCCATTCCTTTTGCCGAAGTGATGATGTCCGGTTCGACGCCGTAATGCTCGATGCCGAACCACTTATCGCCGGTGCGGCCCCAAGCGGCCTGCACTTCGTCGGATATGAACAACCCGCCGTGACTGCGTGCGATCTCGGCGACACGCGGGAAATATTCCTTTGGCGGGACGATAAAGCCGCCGACTCCAAGGATCGTCTCGGCCATAAATGCCGCGATATTGCCGGTCGTCGTGGTGTTGATAATGTCCTCGACATCGTCCGCACAGGCGACACCACAACTTGGATATTCGAGCTTGAACGGGCAGCGGTAACAATACGGTGCCGCCGCGTGAACGATACCCGCGACCTGCGATGCTATCGGTTTCCACGTCTTATGCCCGATGGTGGACAATGCTGTCGCCGAGCGTCCCGCGTAACTGTGCCTTAGCACGACGATCTCGTTATTTCCGGTCGCGATCTTGGCCGCGAGAATGGCTGTGTCGTCGGCCTCGGTGCCGCTGTTGGTAAAGAACGATTTCTTCAAATTCCCCGGCGTTATCTCGGCCAGCTTTTCCGCCAGATCGCTCTGCGGCCCGTTCGCGTAGAGCGTTGACATGTGCGCGATGGTATCAACCTGCTCCTTCCACGCCTTATTGACTCGTGGATTTGCATGGCCGACGCTCACCGTCAGCACGCCGCCAAAGCAATCGAGATACCGGTTGCCCTGGTCATCCCAAACGTATTCGCCCTCGCCTTTTACGAGAGCCAGCGGCTCCTGATAATAAGTGGCAACTGCCGGGAAAAGAAACTCTTTGTGTTTCCGGACCGCGTCCGAAACCGTCGATCGTTGTTCTGGTTGAGTCATATTTCTATTTTGTGAGTTTATTATTCTATCCGAGAACGCGCGACGGCGCTATTCGTTTCAAGCGTTTCGCGCTCTGCCCCAGCTCCCTGCCCGGATGCCATCATATGAAGGATCGGGATCGATTATTCTGCCCCCGGATTTCGCAGCGGGGCGATCTTATCCATCGGTTCGCCCTCCACTTTCCTGATCTGATCTTCGAGCAACAGATAGACCTTGTCGGACTTTGGTGCATGTTCGAGAGACAATTTATAAGTGCGAAGCGATTCCTCGCGGTTTCCGATCGCCAGGTACTGATTGCCCAGTTCCAGCCACACGAAGAATGGCGACGGATCGACCTCTGCTGATTGAGACATGAGAGCGATGCCGCCCTCAACATCGTGCTCAGGCGAATAGATCTTGTCGATCGCGTTATAAAAAAGAAAGGCCGCTCGTGTCGAGGTCGAACCCGGAAAAGTCCCTCGAAAAACGAATAGGTTCCCAAATCGCTCGACAGGCTCCGCATTACGGAACGCGGCGCCGCCGTCCCAAAACAATGACGGGGCGAGCGGTCTCGATCCCATAATGAAAGTACCGGTGCGGGTCTCGGCCGACAGCGTTGCCTCATCACGTTCAGGATCTTTTCCGACCCAGTCAAGGCCTCGCCGGCGCTGTTCGGTGTCGGATGAGAAATACAAAACGTACGGGATCTCGCCGTTCGGCTTCAAATTCTTATTGTAGTAGTCGACCAACTCTTTTGTGCGTTGACCAAGATCGACACCTTCGTCATTGAAATAGCGATGTCCGTTAGCCGTGCCGCCAACCGCTTCGTTGTAATATTCCCACGGCCGCATGATCGGAACCGCGGAAATCAAGGCACCTAGCAATGCAACGGCGATCACACCGCGAAGCAAATTGGATTTCGAAATAACCGATCGATAAATCGCCAGCGATCCAACCAAGGCGAGCGGCGGTATTATCGGAAGTGCGTGTCTGATCCCAGCGTATGACGACCCTGCGATAACCGCGGCGAGGAAAAGAGCAGCGAGGATGACAACACCCGTTAGCGGTATCGTATAGCTGCCGGGGATCCGCCGCGAGACCCACAGTCCTGCCCCGATAATTATTAGCACAAGAAGTCCGAGCGGCAGTTTCGCGGCGATGATCGCGGGGAAATAGTAAAAAGGGCCTTTACTGTAATAGAGGTCGCCAAAGAATAAGATGGAACTCGCGTTACCCTCTGCTCCTGCCCTGATAGTGTCGGCCATTCCCCAAACATACGCACGCGGGAACAGGTGCAGGTCCGACATCAGATTCAGCCCGGTTTGGAAGATTGGCGTCTTGATGTCCGCGATCTTTGCGGCAAGCGGGCGGTTGAAATGCTCATCGCTGGTTCCCGGGCTTTCGCTGAATCTGTAAAGGTAAAAACTCCACAGTACGATCACCGCCCCGACGATGACGGCCGCGACTGCACCTAGCCGTTTCAGACGATCCAGCGGCTTCGATCCTTTCATCCAAAAGATTGATGCCACTACCCCGATCAGCACCACGACGGCCAGTGTAACGACGCCCGAGTGCTTGGCACCCAAGGTTAGCCCGAGAGCCACAGCCGTGAGAATGTAGTCTGTGACCCGCCCCGAAAGAAGCGCAGCCACCGCCGTCAAGACAGCCGTCGACGAGAGAAGAGCAACGGGCAGGTCGGTCATCACCACCGGGAAATGCGCGGCAACCGTCGGATCAATCGCCAACAACGCCGTCGCAGCCACCGCGATTATTTCCCCGAACACCCGGCGCGCGGCAAAGGCGAACATTAGAAGCAGCAATCCGTTCAAAGCGAACATCGCGGCGCGCGCACGGTTCTGGATCAGATCGGGATCGTTATTGACGTAGACGTCGTTTTCGACAAAACGTCGTTCGTCGTACTTGTCACTAAATTCACGATACGGAGAAAGCTGGAATCCCTGCACGGAAACGAAGGTTCCGACCCAAAGCTTTACGAGCGGTGGATGCTCCGGGTTCAGCCGGAAGTCGCCCGTCCGAACGTACGCCGTCCCTGCCCCGATATGATAAGCCTCGTCGATCGTGAAGCTGTCGAGACTTGTTGTGATGCTAGATCTAACTATGGCAGCCGCTATGATCGCAATGACAACGGCGAAAAAGATCGTTCGGCTTTTCCATGTCGCACTATACAACTCAACATCATTTGCCTTCATATTTTCCACCTTCGATCTAGAAGAGCAAACCCTTATCATCCGCGCCCATCATAGCCTTGCGGATGAGCGGAATCAGCACCCCGCCGAAACAATCGAGATAACGATTGCCCTGATCCTCCCAGACATACTCGCCCTCGCCTTTTACGAGTGCCAGCGGCTCTTGATAATAGGTCGCCACGGCCGGGAAAAGAAACTCTTTGTGTTTTTCGACGGCACTTTTCAACGATGATTTTTGTTCAGCTTGTATCATAGATTTGTTTTTTATCAATCAATAGTTTCGTCGAATATCTGGATAGCATCTCGAGCACTGTGTAAAACGCGGAAGATTTCGATACCGTTATCGGTAGGAAAATAAAATATGTTGTAGTCGTTGTATGGAAACAATCTCAGACCCGACAGTAGATCATCTCTCGTTGATCCTGTCTTTGGATTCAGACCGAGCATAGAAATTCGCGAGATTATTTCGTCAATCGTTTTATCGGCGTAATACGCACTGTCCCTCGAAATAAATAGCCAGATTTCGTCAAGGTCGGAAAACGCAAGCTCAGAAAGTTCGACATTTTCGATCTCAACCAGTTTCATTTAGTTCTCGAAGCCTTGCCTCAAGCCGCTTTCGACCTCTTTTCTTAATATCCGCGGCAAAATTGTCAAAATCCTCTTTGGTTCGCAAAGTAATCGACTGTCCATTCCGAATTTGCTCAACACCAAGCATAATGTCCCGCCGCAGAGCGTCTAGTTTAAGGCGTTGCAACTCTTCCTGATCCTGTAGCGCGCGAAGCCCGTGCCTCACCACCTCGCTGGCGGAATTGTAACGGCCGGATTTTACTTTGTCATTAACGAGTTTTTCGAGTTCGGGGGTTAAAGATACGTTCATAGCTTGTTATTCTCCTTACCGCCAATCGTAAAAAAAATAACAAGCTGTGTCAATCTTTGTTATTTCGATGATAAAGTTATTCCATCTTTGACGACCGCAAATGCAATGCTTGTTATCCCGATGAAATCGCTCATAAATTTATTTATTTGGTTTTAGTTGCTGAAACAAAAACGCAAACACGTCGGCTTGTTCTTCATTCCGCTGTTTGCGCGACGAGCCTCTGCCGTGTCCCGAATCGTAATCTACGCGCAGCAGAATCGGCTTGCCGCTCGAAGTTGCCGCTTGCAGACGCGCCGCCATTTTTGCCGACATCCAAGAGTCAACTCGCGGGTCGTTGATGCCCATTGTCAAAAGCACCGGCGGATATTTTTCGCCGTCTTTAATTTTCAGATAGCCGTCCATTGCCAGTAGATTCCTAAAACCTTCTTCTGTTTTGAATGTGCCGAATTCGGGAATATTTGAAACACCGTTGGCGGTCGTTTCATACCGGAGAATATCGTTCAAACCAACATTGTCAACCGCGGCACCGAAAAGCTCAGGTCGCGTCGCAATTGTGTTGCTGATTAAAATGCCGCCCGCACTGCGGCCCCGAATGCCGAGATGCTCGGGCGAAGTGTATTTTTCCGCTATAAGAAATTCAGCACAGGCGGTAAAGTCTTTCCAAGTATTCGGCTTGGTTTTTTGAAAGCCCGCCCTGTGCCATTCTTCGCCGTATTCGCCCCCGCCGCGAATGCCCGTGTAAACCAGCACGCCGCCGCGTTCGAGCCACGGCAAATCCCAAGCCTCGAAAACCGGCGAAGTGTTTTCGTTGCCGTATGCGTCGTAACCGTCCATCAAAACCGGTGCGCGTCCATCGCGCTTTAAGCCTTTTTTGTAAATGATGACGAGCGGAATCATCGTGCCGTCGTAGCTTCGCGCCTTCGCATTGATGAATTCGATGCCGGACATATCAACCGGACTCGGTGGTATCAGATTCGTCGGCTTCGACGTTTCTGTCTGCGGGTCGTATTTGAAATGTGCGATTGATGTCGTCCACGATCCGAGATTGAAATAAATGCCGTCGGCGTTTGATTCGGTCGCCGCGAAAGTCGCTGAACCTTCGTAAGGGAGTTTGATGGGCGCGGCTTTTTTCGTTTTGTAATCAACGCGCCAAACGCGGTAACTGCCGCCATCCATCGTTTGCACATAAAGCGCGTCACGTTGGGCTTTCAAATCTGTGATTACCCCCTCACCGGCGGAAAATACAATTTCGGCTTTTGATAAATCGGGTTTCGATAAACTCGTGCGAATGATTTTGTAGCGCGGCGTATTTTTATAAGTCTGTAAATACAAATCATCACCGTGAATATCCAAATTACCAACTTCGTCATCGAACGAAACAATTTTGCGCGAAGGAATTGACTTTTGATTTAATGCTGCGAGCGGCGCGATGTAAAATTCAGAGTTCGGCGCAACGCCTGGATTTAAATTGATCAGCACAAAGTTCTGGGTTGGGTTGGTTGACTCCCACGGCAAAAGTTTCCGGTCAAATTTAGCGTTCGGATTTACGTCGAAACCGAAAACGGCTTTGTCATTGTCGGGATTCGTGCCTAAGACGTGCAGGTAGACGCGGCTCTTTTGATAAATATCAGTTGGCGCCGCACCTTCCGGCAATTTTTGCAGGCGGTTATAGAGAAACGATTTTCCATCAGGAAGCCAATTACCCGCGCCGAAGCGAGTTCGGTCAATCCGCTCATTTATATCCTTTCCGGTAATCACCTCAATGACGTGGATTTCTCCGTTTTCACCGCCGCCTTGGGCAATTAAATAAGAAACGTATTTGCCATCCCAGGAAATGTTCCAACTACCGATAGAATAACGCTTGCCGTCATTCAAAATTTTATTCGGGTCAACGAGAAGACGTTCCGCGCCCGTCAGACCTTCGCGCACGTAAAGGTTAAAATCCTGCTGGTCGGGAGCGCGTTGCAAGTAAAAAAACAGATTACCGCGCTGATGAATGCCCGACACCGAAACGCTTGCGGCTGTTACTTCATTAATCCGCCTCAAAAGGTCATCTCGCATCGGCAGATGTTTTAGATAATTGTCGGCGTAATCGGCTTGCGCCCGCATCCATTTCTGCAATTCGTCTGACTTTGAATCTTCCATCCAGCGATATGGATCGGTGATTTTCACGCCGAAATAATCGTCCGTTACATTACGAACCGGCGCGACGGGCGGCGCAGTTTGCGCGAAAATCTGCAATGCAAAAATCGCCGAAAAAATCCCGCCGAAGAAAAGTTTCGACCTAGTTATATTTGTTGTGTCGCTCATAGCTGCCTACTGTCTAAATTGTTTGCGTTGTACCGGAAATTAAAACAACGAACCCTTGTCGTCTGTTCCCATCATCGCCTTTCGCACCATGGGGATCGGCGGGCCGCCGTACGACACAAACGCATCGTGGAATTGCTTCCAGGCGGTCTTGCCGCCGCGTGACGAGGTCCAATCTTCGCGGAGTTTGCGAATCATTAGTTTGCCCATCGTGTAGTTGAGATACGCCGGGTCGAACGTGCCGCGATTGGCCTGTTGTTCGGCATTTGCCTCATCCTGAAATCCCTGTTCGATAAACATTTTTTTCGATTCCTCGACGGTCATTCCTTTTGTATGCAGACCGATGGCGGAGATAAAGCGGACGTTTCGGAGCAGAGCTTCCTGTAACTGGCCGATGTGCAATTCGGGATCGTCACCACCGAGACCGGCGTCGTGCATCATTTCTTCGCAGTAATGTGCCCAGCCCTCGGCAAAGGCATAACCGACGAAGACCTGTCCAAATTTAGATTTCGAGCGATTTGCATGTAAAAACTGGACGAAATGGCCCGGATAAACCTCATGTGCCGACGTGAAAAGCAGGCTTCCTTTGCCCGGAACATAGTCGTCCTGTTTCTTTTTGTCCCATTTCGGATCCGGCGGTGAAACGTAATATGTTGATGGTAAATTCGTCTCATACGGGCCGGGAATATTGATGTACGCGAAATTCCACGCTTTATACGGCGGAGATTGCGCGACCTTGGCCTCTTCGGTTCCGGGAATCGTCATCAAGTCTTTATCGACGATAAATTTGCGAAGATCGGCGAGCTGGTTTGTGGCCGCCTCGACAACATCTTTGCCCGGCGCTTTATCGGCAGACGCCTTTGCCATGCACTCCGTGAGCGTTTTGCCGGGCGCCCATTTGTCGCATTCAGCTTTTAGTGCGTCTGTGTTTCGCTTGATGTCGGCGTTTGCAATCTCTTCGAGTTTGGCGAGGTCAATATCGACGCCCTCGGTTTGCTTGAGCATCTGCTTGAATTTATCGGGGCCGAGTGCAAAGCTGTCATTCCCCGTTTTTTCCTGCTCCTTGAGCCAGGCGTCAAATTCCTTGACGGCCTTGACCGCCGCGTCGTTGGCCTCTTTGAAATCCTTTTGCAAAGGCGCACCTTTAACTGGTGAGAAAACCTTTACAATATCCTTCGACATAAAATCAGCAAGGCCGCCGATTGTCTGGCTTCCGATCTTGACGAGGTTTTTGGCCATCGGCAGCTTCATATTCGCTTTGATCTGCGACAGCGCATTCGGTACATTTTTAGCGTAGGCCGTGTATGATTTGATCCGCGTTTCAATTGGAGCGTAAGCACGCGAAACGTAAACGTCAGGGTCGATCGAATCGGCGTAAAAATATGGATTCACATGCGGCTGATCGGCCGTTTCGCGCCAAAAAATGTCCTTGTCGATCTGCGAGACTAGATAATCGCGCTCAAATCGCTGGCGTTCATCGAGCTGATCGTCCTTGAAAGCAGCGGCTTTATCACGCTCATTTTTGAGCCGTGCGACCTCTTTTTTCAAGCCGTCCTCGCTCCAATCCGGCAGCTTGCCGTCAAAATCGTGCTTTCCGGCAGCAACCGCGACATCGGGATGGGCCGTGAAATAGTCTGCCAGAAAGGTCTCGACATACGCGTCCCATTTTGGATTGGCCGCGACGGTTGTATTTGCATTCGTGTTTGTGTTCACGGTTTGATTTGTACTCGTCTGCTGCGTCTGGCAAGCCGTCAGAACAATCGCCAAAACAAAAATAAAACCCGCTATCCTTAAATTTAGTTTGTTCATAATATTTATTTTCATGCCTTGGACAGTTTGACCGTCATCTTCGCTGGTCGCGGCGAAGATAGCGGAGGAATGGTTAGGCGTCGACCCGAGGCCATTTCCAGGCATACCAAACAATCAGGACAGTAAGCGCCATGTCCACAGTTCCAAAGAATATATAGAAAGCCCACGCACCCGGCATCGTAATGAGCACGAAAATTGTATAGAGCAGACCCATTATGATATTTAGCCAGCGGCTCGCTCCTGGCGGCAATGCCAGGGACAGAAAAATCATAACACTCGGAATCGCCATTGATATTGAGACTCCTAATAACACTCCTTGAGTCGCCGGGCCAAGAGGCTCCATTTTTCCTGCCAGTATTCCCGCCACCTGTCCAGGCTGATAGAGGCCAAAATAATCTCCATAGACATAACAAAACATTACAGCTGCCCACAAAGCGGAGATCTTAAACCTCACGGGTACCTTTACATCTTCCAGGACTGTCCCTGTTTTTTTGATCGACTTCATTTCTTTTTCTCCAATTAGTTTCTTGAATCGGCGGCTCTGCCTGCGGCTTGAACCCCTTGATCAGCCCCAGGTGCGTGTCGACCAGCGCCCATGATCAAGAGCCACAGACAGATTCCGATCTCACCGAAGCCGGACGGCAATGTTACGAAGTTAGAAATTACCGACGCCGTGTGGCCCGGGACGAGCACGCCTGCGAACACATCTATCAGATTACCGAAGCATCCCAACATCAGTAAAACGCCAAGGATTCTGGGAAGAAAGCCAGACTTGAAAACCAAATAGCCGAACGGCAGCAGCCACAAACCCCAGAAAATTGTGGTGACGAGAATTGCGTTGCTATAGGCGCTCAAAGACAGCATCACCTTGGCATGCAGTTGGGCCGTTGTGAATGTCTCAAGATAGCCGGCGCCGCTGAGCAGCGACAGAACGTCGAGCTTATATGCTATGCCAACCATCGCGATGGGGACGCTTACGACCGCAAACGCCACCATCAGCACCGCAGCGTTCTTGCTAACATAGTGAAGCATCTGGTACAGCATAAACGGCAGCAGCAAAAAAGCGATTTGGTTAATCATTAGACTCACGATGCCCAGCCGAAAAAGCGTCGCGGATGCCATGATGTTGTTGACCGTGGCCAGGGCATCTCCCGGTACATTGAGCTGCGATGGAACATAGATGAGGCTAAAGATCCCGGTTACGACGACGATCAGATACAACATCCCTGACGTTCTTGCGCTTTTATTGATCAAATCCATAGTCATGTGTTCTCCGATTCGATAGCAACAGGAGAGTCTTGCATGGCGCGCGCCTAACTTATGATTATATTGGAATAATTCGACATAACGCTCCAAATATTACGTCATTGGTTCATTTTTGTTTCCGGTCAACTCTACGTCCAATCTGTTGAAAAACTAATCATCATCAAATTCCGCTGTCGTCTGGCGTTTTCTATTAACTTTTAATTGCAGAACATCAGGCCGCGAATAGTGTCCGGCAGCGTCGAAATTTTGCCGCTCCTCGCGTACTTTTTTATGATCGATAGTCGCGACGAGCAGTTTTTCTTCGCCGCAAAACGGCTCGATCACCCATTCGCCGTCGGGACCGGATATGCATGAGCCACCATCGGCCAAAAATTCGGGTGAATTAGCGATGATAGTATCAATTCCCGGCAGACCGGCAGGCAGATCGCTCTTTCTCATCAATCCGGAAACTGAAGCGACAAATGACCGCGATTCCTTTGCGATAAACCGGGTGATGTCGTTTGTATTTCTCTTGCTTCCGGGCCAAACTGCGACATGCAAATCCTCACCCTGTGCGTAAAGCGATGTCCGGGCGAGCGGCATCCAATTTTCCCAGCAGTTCAGGCCGCCAACCCGAAATGCTCCGAGATCGTGAACGCGCAGCCCGTGGCCATCGCCCATCGCCCACGTCATCCGCTCGTCGTAGGTCGGCATCAATTTGCGGTGCACAGATTGAATTTCGCCGTGCTTGTCGATATAAACGAGCGATGCGTATATGCTCTTGCCGCCGCGATCTGTGGGCCGCTCGATAATGCCGAGGTAGACGGCGATCTTTTTATCACGTGCCAAATCACAAACCGATTGAAGATCGCCGCGCTCGATAGAAACGGCCTGGTGCATGTATTCGGCATGAAAATCTTTATGAAAAGCTGCATTAAACGCCGTGATCTGTGAATATTCGAGCCAGAACGGATAACCGGGCACGAGAGCTTCGCCAAAAGCGACCAATTTGCAGCCTGCCGCAGCGGCTTCCGCGACGCTTTCGCAGACTTTCGCAAGCGTCTTTTCGCGGTCAAACCAAACGGGTGCAATCTGCGCGAGGCCTATAGTTAACAATGAGTTTTCCATTACGCGATTTTAACCGAAAATCAACGATTTGCCACGAATGCACGAATGAACTAAGTGATTGGATATGCCCTGTCGTGATGAGAGCTAATTGCATCTTCAAAGATTCGTGCATTCGTGGCTTCATTCCTGAATAACAATGAGATCAGGACGCAATCAGATTTACCGCATCATTGCGTTCTTTGCGACTTAGCGTGAAAATAGATTTTCAAGCTAACAAGCAAAGTCCGCGAACGGAGGACCTTATTCATATGACATTAAATTCACTTTCATATTCAATACCTCAGCAACTCGAAGACGCCTTAGCCACGTCCCTCAACGATTGGGGTCAGAATTATAAGACCTCGCGCGTTTGGGCAAACGACGCGACTGTCTGGACCGGCGATGACGAGGGCAACTGGCTCGCGTGGCTCGACATCGTCGATGACGAATTGGCCGACATTCAGAAATACCGCGATCTGCGGGCCGACCTTGAAACGGCGGGTTTTACCGACGTATTGCTGATGGGAATGGGCGGTTCGTCGCTATGCCCCGAGGTGCTGGCGTTTACTTTTGGAAAGGCGAATTTTCACATCCTTGATTCGACCGTTCCGGCTCAGGTTAGATACGTCGAAGACAAACTCGACCTCAACAAGACGCTCTTCATCGTCGCGAGCAAATCGGGCTCGACGCTCGAACCAAACTGTTTCAAGCAATATTTCTTTGAAAAGGTAGCCGAAAAAGTCGGACGTGAAAACGCAGGGAGACAGTTTATCGCGATCACCGATCCCGGATCGAAGATGGAGCAAGTTGCCCGCTCCGACGGATTTCGTCATATTTTCTTTGGCAACCCGGAGATAGGCGGACGCTTTTCCGCTCTGTCTGCATTCGGAATGACGGCGGCGGCGGCGATGGGCCTCGATGTTGAAAAGTTTCTGCGCAATGCGTTGGAAATGGTCGAGGAGTGCCGCGAAAACGATCCGGCCGCAAATCCCGGCGTCTTGCTGGGAACGATCCTCGGCGTCTGTCATTCACACGGCCGCGACAAACTTACGATTTTTACTTCGCCCGAGATTCACGATCTCGGAGCGTGGCTCGAGCAGCTTGTCGCCGAATCTACGGGTAAAAAAGGCGTAGCGATAATTCCGGTTGACCGCGAGCCGGCTCAGGCTGCGGCTTCGTACGGAAACGACCGCATCTTCGCCTTTTTGAGCCTTAAGGGTGACAACCGTTTTGACGAACAAATCGCCGATCTTGAGGCAGGCGGGCATCCGTGCGTCAAGATCGAACTGGATTCGATCGAGAATCTTGGACAGGAATTCTTCCGCTGGGAATTTGCGACCGCCGTCGCCGGTTCGATAATGAAGATCAATCCGTTCAATCAGCCCGATGTCGAGGCGGCAAAGATCGAGGCCCGCAAGATAACGGACGAATACGAACAAACCGGCAAGTTGCCAGATGAAACACCATTTTACAAAGAAGCGGGTTTCGAGCTTTATACACGCGACGATGACACGGCGACTATGACCGTCGGCGGCGGATCAGCGAAAGATATTATTCAAGCCTTTGTCACTTCAGATGTTGGCCCGGGCGACTATTTCGCGATCCTCGCATATATCCAGATGAACGATGCTCACGTAAAAATCCTCGAATCGATCCGCAAAAAGGTCTTGGGATCAAAATCGGTCGCAACGTGCTTGGGTTTTGGTCCGCGTTTTCTGCATTCGACCGGACAAGCCTATAAGGGCGGCGGCAACAACGGCGTGTTTCTGCAAGTCACGTCGGATGACGAATTTGACCTCGCGGTTCCCGGTCAAAAATACACATTCGGCGTGGTGAAATCGGCCCAGGCACGTGGAGATTTTCAGGTCTTGCTCGACCGCGAGCGGCGAGCGTTGCGAGTGCATCTGACCGGCGACGTTCAGGCAGATCTCGAAAAACTGGCGGCGATGATCTGATTTGTCAGGACAGACAATACAGGATGTCGAAATTATTGTCGAACGTATGTCATGTTCAGAGAATCCTATTTCAAAAGCCGAACAAATCCGGCCTGTTCAAAATGATGGTCTGTGGTCAGAGCATCGGTAATGCCAAGAGCCTCCATTAATACGAAACTTGAGGAATCTACGAGGCTCCATTTCTTGTCGTTTCTTTTCTCTAACAGTTCTCAGGCTTTCGAGTCGTCAACTTCGTCAATATGAATAACGTCAAAATTTGGCGATGATTTTATGCCATTAATAAGATCGATTACTCGCGGTCGCGAAACCTTCAAAACGCTCGTAAGCAACGGAACCAACTCGGCTATTACGTAGTTTGTTGTGACAAGTCTCTGTCGGCTTCTACTGCCCGAAAGGTAGATTTCTGCCGCCTGTTGATAGTACGGTTCCGAGGCATAGGCGAGATTAGCCCATCCCGAAGTATCGACGAATATTCTCTTCATTCGTTTTCGCCGCGCAATTCTTTCAAGTAAACCTCGCCAAGCAACTCATCATGCCGGGTTCCCCAATCCGGTATATCGCTGTTAAACGCGCCGATAAACTTCTCGAAAGGGTCAACAATATCCGCCGGCCATTCGTCGGCCAACTTCTCAATAGCGACCTCTTCGATTTCCTTACCATTTTTTGACGCCTTCTCGGCAAGTGAGCGGTAAACCTTTTCGGGTATTTCTAATGTAAGCGAATGTGTCATATTCACACCTCAATACCAAACTTTAGCACGTTATTAAGCAGTTTGGTAAAAACATTCGACGCTCACCGCAACCCGCACACAGCGTCCGAAAGAGCCTTTTTGGGTAAGGCCGTACTAAGGTGCTCGTTGATTTTCAGGTCTTGCTTGACCGTGAAAGGCGGGCCTTAAGAGTGCATCTGACTGGCGATGTCCAGGCTGGTTTGGAGAAACTAGCGTTAATGATTTGAGTTTGGGCTATTCCTACGGATTAGCGGAAACGACTTCACTCGTTCTATTGGGCTGTGCCCTCAGATGAGCGGAAGCGGCTACGCCCTTCCGTCGGTCATCCCCACTCTTGGAGGCTACGCCTCCGATCAACTGCGACGCCATTCTATTTGATTCAAGTCCATTTCAAGCGGCTCATTCTCAAAAGGCCTCCGATTCCAAATCCGGGCGCTTGAATAAGGGTAATCCTCGGAATGCTCAACCAGCCCGTCCTTCACCGGATTGTTGTGAATGTAATTGACCTTTTGCATGAACATATCTTCACTCGTCAGCAGAAACTTGTCGGAATGATGTTCCCAAACGGAGTGTTTATAACCGCGTTCCTTTACCGACTCCCTCAATTTGAGCAGTGACGACGTGAATTCTTTTTCCTTCAGGTAATCGAGAATCCGCTTAGCTGTCACACCATTGAGATACCGAACGGTATCCGACGGAGAGCGTTTTCCATCCGTGATTATATGAAAATGATCCGGCATTATCGCGTATGCGAAATATAAAAGGTCAGCAGACTTCCTAGCTTCATTTAGGGCGTTGCAGACTATTTCTTTTAGCTTGTCGGTCCTGAATATCGGCATCCGGTCGTGCGTTACCGATGTGATGAAGTAGCAAGGCGTGTCGATGGAGATTCGCGTCATCGGCTTTTAATACGGAGGCGTAGCCTCCTATATTTTGGGGGATGCTGACCGGAAGGGCATAGCCACTTCCGCTCATCTGGCGGCAAAGCCGTAAGAAAATGGGCTTTGCCCGAGCGGTGAGTCTCGGACTCACCGAAAGCCCAACTAACCAATCGCGGCTATTCCGCCGGTCCCAACCAAGAAAAGAAACGACATTATGATTTTTACATCATTTTTTTTACCCAAAGCCACATGCCGCAAATGCACATAATGATTATACCGATAAAAAAAATCACGACTCCCCAAATAGTTGCGTTTTGGGCGAAGGCATAAGTACTGTCTGTTTGGCCAACTAATTGATAAGCTCCTGCCTGAAGTGTATTAGAAAAATTATTAACATAACTTCTGCCCCATAAAAAGAGAACGGCGGACAATACCATTGAAACTCCGCTGATTTTGAGACCTAAAGATGCCAGTTTATCTAATTGTTCATCTGAAACATTTTGAAGCGGATTCTGTTTCAGTTGTGGACTATTCTCCTTCGGTAAACTCGATAAACTATTAGGAGGGTTACTCGATTTAGTTTTAGTAAGATCATATGCACAATACTTGCAGAATTTAGCTTCATTCGTTATATGCTTTTGGCAATTTGGACATTCCGGATTTACGGGAGTCGCGCATGATGGACAGAAAACAGCATCTTCATCAAGTGACACCGAACATTTAGAGCAAGAATTCAACATAATTATCTCCGTTTAAGAGCATCTCATAGACTCATCTTTGCTGTTCGCCCCCGCGTCAATGACTTGTTCGGGGCATCGTCGGGTTGGCTTAAAACAAAGCGATAAATATTTGTACTTTTCGGTCAAGCGGATTCCTTTCTGTGAAATCATAACCTTTAAGTATGTGTGTTTCAATCTTTTTGGGTTTTTCGCACTCTTGGAGAAAAGGTTCAACTAAAACCTCTTTGACAAATTTAGCCCGCAAGTCCGGCAAATGCGTATTGTTATATTTTACCGGAATATCTATGGGTACTTCAGTCAAACTGTAAGTAAGCGGATTTGGTGAACCCGGCTCTAAAGACGGCACAATTGAAAATCTTTCGTAATGGTATCTTTCCGCGTTCTGTTCTCTGATCCAATCTTTCATTTGCCCATCAGCATAACCTCTAATAAATACTTGAGCTTCGAACGATTCCAGTCCAGACAGCTTCTTAATGGCATATAATATTTCAACTAGAACGGTTTGAAGTTTCTCAACTTCGACATTGCCGCCGACACTACCTATTGGAAACGAAATGCCCGCCTTAAGGTTAATCTCACGCAGAATCTTTGCAATAGGGTCTTCTCTTTTTTCAATTTGCGAAATTAAGTCACATAAACCAGATGTAGTTATTTTAGAAGGGTCGCCGCCGGTTTCAATTGTGTATTCATATTCTTTGAAAAGGTAAATGACATTTGCGTATTCCTTCCCAATGGCCAACATAAATTGTTTTTGAGGAATTCTGTTCCCAGTGAAAATTAGATGGCTCGGTTGAATATCGATGTAAGTACTTCTCTTACGAATATCGTTCAGAGCATTTTGTGTTTGTTCCTCGGGAGAAGGAGTTGGTGTTTTACGGAGCAGCATTCTACCCCAAGCACCTAAACCTATTATAAGAACCAATGGAATTGAGTAATAGAAAATTGACCGTCCAAGACCATTACTACCAAAAGCCTTCTTCTTTTTGGACAAATTTCTTGTTCGCATAAATATTTGTCTCATCTACAGTGTTGGAAGCGTCGGCAGTTTCAGGTTTTTTTCAGCGCTTTTTCAACATGCGAGGCTAAGAGCCATGCGGCCCGTTTACCACCATCTTTTGTATATTGGTCCCCGACCGCGCCGTCGAGGATGGGCATTGCGAACCAACTGGTTGTTCACGCGGCGCCCGACGTAATTCACGTCAATCCCAAATCAAATTGTAGTCAGTGATCTGGGAATTGAAGATCAAAAATCCCGGTAATGCCCTTGTATGAGCGGAAATATATGCCTAAGACATTAAAAAGTCAAACGACGTGGTATGCAAGAGTGAGGCCTTTAGGCGTT
>JAYUDV010000328.1:0-53073 GCA_043739565.1 Chloracidobacterium sp. | reverse complement strand
CTCCAAATAATAACAGTTTTCTTTTTCCCGACCATCTCAAAAGCCGCGGCAGCTTTTCTGTAAATTTGTCGAGCGCCCGGCAAGTGACGAATTGACAGTTTGACGGATCGACCTCTTGAAACTGTTTATTCACGACACTCGCCCGATCCGCAATGCCGAGTTTTTCGACGGCGATCTCAAGAAACTTTGATTTCTTTTCCTTCGATTCGATCAGCATCGCTCTTAGGTCTTCGCGAACCAAAAGACACGGGATCGACGGCAGACCGGCACCGGCGCCGACATCGGCGAATTTGGCATTATTCGGCAAATGCTCGAGCAGCGTCAGTGATTCGAGGATGTGGCGGACTGCAAATTCCTCCGGCGAGCATGGTCCGACAAGGTGTAGAAACTCGTTATGTTCTTGAACAAGTTCGTAATAATCGGCTAGACGCTCGACCGCATCGTCGGGAAGTTCGAGGCTGAAAGCCGTTTGATGAGTCTTGATGGCTTTGGTAAATTCGTTAATCACGGATAGGATGCGGAAGCCAGCACGTCAGTAAGGGCGTATCTCGAACTCTAGGGTGAATCCCTTTTTACGGCGTTGAGCATTACGCCCTTGCTAAAGCGTGGGCTTCTGCAATTAGAAATTTGGTGCGGACGAGAAGAATCGAACTTCCACGATGTCACCATCACAGGCTTCTGAGACCTGCGCGTCTACCAGTTCCGCCACGTCCGCGTAAGTGAACAATGATAATACGAATTCGGCGCGTGAAATTCAAGAAGGGTGGCAAAACATGTCAGAACCGCCTGCGTAAGCGGGCGGCACGTAACGTCGGACTGAGACGCTCTATGGCAACGCCAATCCGCCCGCTTACGCAGACGGTTCTGACCCGAAGTTTGCTATATTGAAAAGGTGCAAAGCGATCTCGCCGAAAATCTAAAAGAAATTAACCAGCGGATCGAGCAAGCCGCGTTCAGGTCGGGCCGCACTGCGGACGAGGTCAAACTGGTCGCCGTCACCAAAACGCATCCCGCTTCGGTTTTGCGTGCAGCGATCGCTGCTGGAGCGAATACTCTGGGTGAAAACAAGGTTCAGGAAGCCGAAGACAAGATAACTGAGATTGGTCGGGCCGCTGCGGAATGGCACCTGATTGGGCATTTGCAATCTAACAAAGCGAGAAAGGCCGTTCAGTTTTTTGACGTAATACATTCAGTGGATTCGCTTGAACTTGCCATGCGGCTTGAGCGTATTTGTATTGAGGAGAGGCGTTCCGAACTGACGGTTTTCGTCCACGTTGATCTTGCGGGCGAGGAGACAAAATCTGGCATTGCCGAAAGCGAACTAGCCGATCTGACCGGCTTTTTGAAATGTTGCAGGTGTTTGAAATTTCGTGGATTGATGATATTGCCGCCGTTTTTCGACGACCCGGAGGCGACTCGGCCATACTTCAAACGGCTCAGGGCGATCCGCGACGAGCTGGCATCAAAGGGAGCTTTTTCTGACGGACGCGGCGAGCTTTCAATGGGAATGAGCCATGATTTTGAGGTCGCGATCGAGGAAGGCGCGACGGTTGTTCGTGTGGGAACGGCAATATTCGGCGAACGCGCTGACATCAATATTTAGCTTTATGCATCTGATTTAATGAAAAATTTCGCCGCGTCGGAAATCTCATACCAAGTTTCGGCCAATTTATCGGACGACACGCTTAATTGGTTGGCGAGGGCATGCTGGCCCGACCATGAAGACGAGCAATTTGGCCAAGTGTTGGAACGCAGCCTACTTTATGTCTCTGCCCACCACGACGAGCGACTCATCGGTTTCGTCAATCTCGCGTGGGATGGCGGAGAACACGCGTTCCTTTTGGATACGAGAGTGGACCCGGAGTTTCGCAGGTGCGGGATCGGTACGGAGCTGGTCAAAAGGGCCGTTTCAGAGGCTCAAGGGCGTAACGTCAAGTGGGTTCATGTCGATTTCGAGCCGCATCTTAGTAGTTTTTACTCAAATTGTGGTTTCCGTGATACCGAGGCGGGATTGGTACAATTAAGATAAAGATCGATACCGCAAAGCGTCACAGCATACTATAATCAAATGTTAACTGCTCTTATTTACCCAATCATCAGCCTAATTGTCTGGAGCCTCTTTGGCTTATTTTTTGGCGTTTTAATGCTGCGGCTGATCTTTAACTACGCGGACCCAAATCCATTTGGCAAGGTTGGCAGATTCGGGTTTAAGGTGCGAAGGGCAACCGAAAAATGGGTTTATCCAGCGTCAAGATTTTTTGCGATGTATCGCATCGATACGCGGCTTGCGCCGCTGCTGACGATCTTGATCGGGCTTGTATTGACGTATTTTGCCATGCAGATCGTGGGCAATACCTTTTTTGTGATCGACGGCCTGACGGCCGGTGTTGCAACGGGAAACCCAAAAGTCTTTATAGGTTTTATTCTCTACGGGCTGTTGAGCATTCTCGTGCTTTTTATCTTTATTCGATTTATCTCGTCTTGGTTTGTATTTACGCGAAAGACGTTTCTCGGCTTTGTTAAACGGGTGACTGATCCGATATTGATCCCTGTTCAACGGCTAATTCCACCGATCGGAATGTTCGATATTTCGGCAATGATCGTGCTGCTGCTGATCGGTTTTATTCAGTCGTTAGTCCTGCGAATATTCGTCGGCCAATAGGTTCACTTATTCGTCCTCATCCGCCTTGTCTTCAACATTTTCAGTTTTGATTCCCGTTGTCATCAGTTCGAATGCCGGTAGGCGCGCGATTCCAGGCATTTCCGCCTGACCTTTGACCGAAAACCATATAATCTCGTTCAGCTCGCGTGGATTGGCCATGTCGGGATGGCTGAGGTCTTGACGCTCGGTCATATTCATAAAGTACGCCATTTTAGGCGACGGTTTTTCGGGTGGAAAGAGATTATCGAGCGCGACCGACGGCAGTTGAGCTGCAAAAGGACGCAGGTCAGCTTTTCCGGTGAATACATCAATCGGCGTTGCGTTGGCGTCAAGGAAATTCATCGGCTCTAGACCCAAGCATAGCTCAAGCGTGCGGATCAGGCTGACCGTGCTGTGAAATTCGTGGATAAGCGAGCCCGGACGATTGTACGCCGAAATCACCAGAGCCGGTGACCGGTGAGCATCGACATGGTCGGGCCCGTCCTGCGCATCGTCCTCGACAACGAAGATGGCGGTGTCGTTCCAATACGGGCTTTTTGAAACCTCTTCGACTAGTCGACCGAGTGCGTAGTCGTTGTCGGCAACGTAAAATTGGGGTGTTGGCGTACCGCGTCGGAGTCCAGCCGTGTGGTCGCTCGAAAGCCGGACGATCGACAGGGCGGGCAGATGATCGCCCTTTCCGGCCTGCATATCGGCGACAAAAGCATGAAACTCCGCCGACCACGCACCGAAGCGAGACGTGCCGCGAAATGCCGCATTCGTATTTTCGTCAGTGATTGCCGGATCGAGCGAGGCCGAGAGACCGCGTGCTGCCCGATACGAGTCAGTCGACATGATGTCTGGGGTGTTCATATCAAAATTGCGATGCGCGACCGAAAAATTGCCCTCGAGTGTCTTTTTCAGAGCGAAAGCGGTAACCGTCGGCGAAACGTCTGGGTATTTTTTTGGCTTACGCGTGTTAAGAGCGTTGAGATCGCCGGCCGAGATCGTAGCCACATATTCACCGTAATTGCGATAGCTCAAACCCGCGCGTTTTGCGGCATCCCACAAATACAGCGTTTCGGGTTCACTGATGTCGCGTGCGCCATTGAGATAAGGCACATATTTCTTCTGAAAATTGGCGACGTCGTTACCCGTCGCCGGCAAATCCACAACCGGCGGAAGAGCGACCGGAGGTTGGCCGCCCGGCGGTTCGTATGACGGCAGCCGGTTAAAACCTTCGAAATCGTAGGTTCGACCGCGGCGCGAATAATTCCATCGAAATGCCTTGTCAACATAGTCGTTTGAAAACGCTGCAGTTGACCAATTATGCCCATCGGGAGAGGCCTCGGCGTTAACGAAAAAGCGGTCGAGCAGACCGAAACGCTGGGCGAGCGCATGCGCGTTTGGGGTGATATTTTGAGTCTCACCGCCCGGTGACTCTGCCCCTTGGCCCCCGCCGAATATCGCCACTGAGCCATCGCCGTCCGCCCTATTGCCGTCGCCGCTAGCCGTCAGATCGCCAAAAACCTGATCGTATGTGCGGTTTTCGCGGATGACATAAATGACGTGTTTGAATGGCGATTTGCCTCCCGGAAAAATACTGCGTTTTTCACGCCCCAATAGGCCGTCATTACGCATTACAGTCTGCGTATACGCGAAAAGCCGCTTTTCATCCGGCACATCGACCAGGCTGATATTTCCCGACACGGCGGCAACGCTGTAAAGGCCGCGTTTGTTATAGCTTTCCACTGGAAAATCCTTATTCGGCATATTCGGATAAAGGCCGGAATCGTTGACTTTCACGGACGAGTTTTCCATGCCGGTACCTTTGCCGTTGGCGATAAAGAGGTGATTTCCAACGACTGCAACCGCCGAAGCGTATCTGCCAGTCGGGATAAATCCGAGCAACTTTGAACGATCTTTCGTTGTCGGATTTGGCACAAGACTCACGAGAGCGACGGCATTTGCGTGAGCATTTGCAACGAATAGCGTCCTTTCGTCGTCGCTGAGGGCAACTCCCTCGGGGCTCGACCCAATTTTTTCCGATTCGGCGAGGCGGACATTGATCGTTTCGATGACGCGGTCCGTACCCGTGTCGATGACAGAAACCGTATCCGCATTTGAATTAACGACAAACAGGCGTGTCTGCAATCTATTTAGCAGCATTGCCGTCGGATGACGGTTGACCGTAATATGCGTTACGCGATTACGCAGATTCGGATTTACAACGGCAACCGTGCCGTCACCCCAAAGCGAGACGTAGAGTTTCACGACGCGTTTGCCGTTTGTTACGGCTTTTACGTCGTACGGATAAACAAATTGGGCCGAGCCGGGCCGCCGCAGCGAGATACGCTCGATCTTTCGCGAATCGCGCAGATCGGATACGACGCCCAACGTATCGCCCAAGTTATTTGCCGAATAGATCGTCTCGCCATCCGGGCTCAGAGCGATGCCGGTCGGGTAAATGGCCGCAGTATTGTCGTTGTAGTTTGTGGAAGGCGCGTTTTCGGCAAAAGCCGTAACGTCAATAAATGGAGCCTTAACCACCTCGTCCGGCTTGGTTTGCGGAGCGACCGGCTGCGCGGCCTTTGCGTCAAAGCCGAGTATCCAGATCTTGTTCTCAAAACCGCCGGAGACATACATCCGATACTTACCGTCGGATTGTAATTTTGGATCGAAAACCAATCCGAAATTTGCGCTCTGCGGTGCCGGAAAATAGACGTTCTGGACGACTTTAGGCTCGGCGGCGGCAAGATCGATGATCGAGAGCGACTGCTGCGGCTTACTTTTTGAATTAAACTCAAGTCCGTAACCGCTATTCACCGCAATAAGATAGCGTCCTTTGCCGCCTGGGCCGTCCGCATCGGGCGAACGGACGAAATTCATCGTAAGCGGTGCAACCGCGGTAAGCCCCGTTGACGCATCGGCGACTAATTTACCCGCCGGCGTCGTTCGATAGCCGTCCGCGCTGGATTCCGGCGGCAGCACTTTACCAGCCTGCGTCGATCTCGATACAAAAAAGTAGATAGATAATACGATGATTGACGCGATCACGGTGAAGAGGATGGCGTAGCGGCGAACGGGAATCAGATTCATTGGTTATGTCCTCGGTTTAGTTTTGTCAGCTATAATATCTCAATTGATGTAAGATCGGCATTACGCCAGTCGCCTTAAAATGAATTTCGTCGAAAAAGATGGTGCGGTTTTATTCGATGTTAGGGTTGTGCCGCGTTCGTCAAAAAGCGAGATCGGCGGGCCGCATGACGGAGCATTGAAAGTGCGCCTTAGCTCGCCGCCGGTCGACGGAGCCGCAAATGCGGAACTCGTAAAGCTGCTGGCCAAATCATTTGGAGTCGCAAAGAGTGATGTTGAGATCATTTCTGGTAGCGCATCCAAAGCAAAACGCATTCGTATCTCCGGCGCGTCGGCGTCGGCGATCGAGGCAATTTTGAAAGGCAATTCCTAGCGTGATATATTTGCAATTCTAAATAAGTGTCAGTAGCCCAAGCGTCAGTGCGGCGTTCATTTACATCACGCCATTCTTTACAGTCGGGCTACGGAGACAAACCCGGGAAAATAACAAATGTCAGGACACTCCAAGTGGCACACAATTAAGCACAAAAAGGGTGCGCTGGACGCCAAACGCGGCAAGATCTTTACCAAGCTGATCAAAGAGATCACCGTCGCGGCACGCACCGGGGGCACCGGCGACCTTGATTCAAACGCCCGTCTCCGCAAGGCCGTCACCGACGCCAAAGGTCTCAACATGCCCAATGACACCATCGACCGAGCCATCAAACGCGGTACCGGCCAGCTCGAGGGCGTTGCCTACGACGAGATCACATACGAAGGCTACGGCATCGGCGGCGTTGCCGTGCTGGTCGAGACGATGACCGACAACCGCAACCGCACGGTCGCCGAGATACGGCACATTTTCTCAAAAAACGGCGGCAACATGGGCGAGGCCGGTTCGGTCGCGTGGATGTTTGATAAAAAAGGATACATCGTCGTCGATAAATCCGCGATGGGCGAGGACTCGCTGTTCGACATAGTGATCGAAGCCGGTGCCGACGATATGCAGGACGAAGGCGATGTTTACGAGGTTTTTACAACACCGGACACATTCGAAGCCGTCACCGACGCTCTAAAAGCCGCCGGCATCGAGCCGCAAGCCGCCGAGATCTCAATGATCCCGCAAACCTACATCGCCCTCACCGGCGGTGACGGCCACTCAATGCTAAAACTCTACGAAGCCCTCGACGACAACGACGACGTTCAAAAGGTCTATGCAAATTTTGATATAGACGAGAGCGAGATGGAGTAGGCAGAGAAAATCAAAAGTAAAAAGTGAAAAGGCAAAAGTCCGAATCCAGACTTTTGCCCTTTTTTGTCTTTCAATATCATTGGCTTTGCTAGAGATAACTAAACAGCCAATGCCCGCTCCGGCGCTTTAGATTTCCATACCAATAGCAGAGCGGATATAGAATCAAGAGTCCGGCGATCCAGGTCGTGTACACCACCCACAGCGGAAAACCGTATCCGGGCGGAGCGGCCTGGCCCATTTGTAAAATGTTCACGAAAAGGTAGCCGGTATCCTTTCCGGCGAGGTAGCTGAGAAGAACGGCGGAGCCATGTGCAAAAAACCATTGCAGAATGTAGTAAAACATCGGCACGCGGCCAAACCCGCTGCCGATCCGCTGCCAGATCGCTTTGCCGTCAATCCGGTCGGTTAGCGCCAGCATAAGAATTGCTGGCCCGAGCGTCATCAAAAGGAACAGGAGCGAAGGCGGATATTTCGTCGTGTTCAGAAACGAGAGAAACGTCGCCACGCCGGTCTCCTGATACCGCCACGATACAGGATCGCCATAATTATTTATAAGCCGAATACCAATAAAAAGGGCGGTTGCGAGCAAGCCGAACTTGAATAATAGTTTCGTCCGCCGCTCCCTTTCCCAGCTATATATTGTTCCAAACGCATAACCCGCAGCCATTACGCCGATCCAGGGTATCAATGGATATACAAAAAATATGCTTGACAAACCAGTGACCGGAACTACGCCCTGTTGATGAAATATGATCCAAAGATCCTGCGAAATACTAGGCGCAGGTGTTCCGCCAAATGCGATCTGAGGAGGCACCCGAAAGCCGTCAAGCAAATTGTGCAGCACGATCATCGCGACCCCGGCCGCTCCGACGACCTTTATCGGCAGATAGATGAGCGCCGCCATCACGATCATCGAAACACCGATCACCCAGATGACCTGAGCCATGGCCAGGAACGAATAGTCGAGGTTAAAGACAATGCTAAACCTAATAACCGTGAATTCAAGAAATATCAGCCAGAAACCACGCGTAACAAGAAAGCGTGCCAGCTCGCCGTTGCTTTTTCCGCTAAGTTTTTGCAGGTAGATGCTGACGCCTGAAAGAAAAACGAACGTCGGGGCACAATAGTGCGTGATCCAACGCGTGAAAAAGACAGCCACCGTGGTCGTCGCCGGATCGGTCGGGTCGGACTGCAACGCACCGGCGTGCATAAAATCTCGCAAGTGGTCGAGCAGCATGATCATCATCACGACCCCGCGTAGGAAGTCGATTGAGTAAATGCGCTGCTTAAGCTTGTCTGGTTCCATTTATTTTCCTCTGATTTTTAAAATAAATTCGCAACAAATCGGCTACTTCAAAGTTTCGAGCAATTTTACAGCCTGGCTGCGGCTGGCAAGCGTATTTTTGTCATTAATCGCCGCCGTCGATCTCAAATACTCACCCAAAGCGACGCGAGCATCATCTTTGCGGCCAAGCTCGCCATAGAGCATCCCGATCCGTAGAAAGACGCTCTTCGATTCCGGCAGCAACTCTCGACCGGCTTGAGTGCGGGCACCTTCGAGATCCCGCAAGGCTTGCTCCTTCTGACCGCTTTGATAAAGAACAACCGCCAGCTTTTCGGTCAACGCCGCGAAATAGATCGGCAGGTCAGACCGGGCAGTTCCAAACAGTTTGATCGCGTCGTCATATTTGCGCTGCTCGCTGTAGACGACGCCGAGCGCTTCGTAGGCCTGATAAAGTGCGTATGCCTCGACCTTTTCCGGCGGGAATTGCAATGCCTTGACCAGATCGGCTTCGGCCTTGGCGTATTGCTTTGCCTTTAGATAGCTACGCCCACGGCCGATATAACCGCGAGCGGCTGGCCGCTTGGCGATGGCATTGGTGTAGGCATTGATCGCGTCGTCATTTCGACCGGCTTCCGCAAGCGCGCTCCCCAGTTGGATCGAGGTAAATGACGAGTTATCGACGGTTGATGTCCAAGACCAAAGTGCAAGTTCGTTTGCCCAAGCCGTGTTGTACCGAAAAGTCTGAAAACCAAGAACCGCTGCGATCGCAATGCCGCCGATCAAAATGTTTCGCTCGCTCAAATATCCTGCCGCGAGCGGAACAATCAGCATTAACACTCCGAGAAGCGGCAGATAGAGATATCGGTCGTGAACCATCTGTTCGGAGATAAAGGCGGTCGCGTTCATTGCCGCCGCAAGTGGCAGCAGGAATAGAGCCGCTGCGAGGCGAGCTTTTGCATTTGTTTTTGCCAGGTATAAGACGACGGCGAGAGCTGCGATCGTGGCAATCAGCGGCACGACAAAATTCAGTCCGCCGATCTGCGAGACCGGCGTTATCGGGTAATTTACGCCGAGCCAATTCGGACAAAAGATCTGCCGCAGATAAAATGCAAACATCGCCGGAACGCTCAGAATCGCATCGCCGAGAGCGACGGCGTCATCCGGCGGTCGCGAGACGGCGCCGAGCACGGCCCAGCGAATCAGAAAATACCCTACCGCGACTGTACCAAGAGCAAGCAGTGGAGTGTTATTGGCACCCGGTCTCTTTTTACCGATCCCGTCGTCAGCGAGAACAAAATAATAGATCGGCAGGCAGACGACGCCGATCTCCTTTGCGCCGAGCGCGAGCGCGTAGAGCAGAGCGGTCAGAGCGAGGTATTTGGAATTTCGTGATTCGTGGTAAATCGTCGCAAACCAAAGCGACCCGAGAAATGCGAGTGTGAAAAGGAGATCGGGCGAGCCCGAGACCCATGCGACCGATTCGACATGAACAGGATGAATAGCAAATACCAACGCGATCGTGAAGGCAATCGCCGCCGAAAACGCCCAACGCCTAAGCAGTGCGAACGCCAATACGCAGACGCCCGAATGCAGCAGTAGATTCGTCATGTGCCAGCCAATCGGGTTTGTTCCGAACAGTCGGAAATTGATAATGTGCCACGCCGTAAACGTCGGTCGCCAATAGTTGCTCGCCACGACCGTGCCGTCGCCTTTGAAAGCCCAGACGTCCGATGTCAGAGCCTTCCAGATCAGGCCGTTGTCTTGTATGAGCGTGTTCCGCAGGATCTGTCGCATGTCGTCATAGACAAAAGCGCCGGTGAGCGAATTGGCAAAAACGAGAACGCACACCACCACTAAGGGAATGATCCATTTCCATTCATCACGAAATTTCATCAGATCTTTCTGTTCCCTAACGTTCCGCCGGACATTGAAAGCACAGATCGTAATTATCGGGGTCGCTAAAGTAGAGCTGTTTCATGCCGTATGGCGCGACCTCTGGCGGCTTCAGATCGATACCTTTCGATCTAAGATATTCATAGGCGGCATCCGGATCCGGACAGCCAAAATAGAGGCAGGTGTCATGATGCCATTTGGTTCGTTCGGCTGGCGGCGCGGCCGGAACATGCCCCGGCTCGTACTGGTCGTTGAGCATCAGATCCGAGCCGTTCAACCGCAGCCAGACCCAGCTGGAATCATCGCCATTGCCCGAATCCGCCACGACCTCAAACCCGAGCACATCGCGATAAAATCGCAGTGCCCCCGGCATATCAAATACGCTTAATAGCGGCGTCATGCCCTGGATCTCAACTCCCATACTTATTCTCCATCGTCCTGCTTCAGACTCTCCGGCAAGTAATCACCAATAAATTTTCGATCCATGCCGTCGCCCCAGCTATTCCCGTGGTCCGCCGTGATCGACCGACGCGAATTTTCGCCGATGGTGAATGGTGGAAAGGTCAGCAAATGCAGTATTTCACCTGGCCGCAGATGTTCACTTGCCCAGGTGAGCGGCGAATCGCCATTCGCGTCGCGTGCCGTCGGATCGGCGCCGTTATCGAGCAAATATTTAATGATCGCTTCGTCCGCATAAGCGGCGGCGCGATGGAGCGGCGTCTCGCCCTTTGTCCGCACATCCCGCATAAATGCCCCGGTTTCCTTGCCCGAAATGGTTGCCGCATTGACGTTCGCCCCGTTTTCGACCAGCAGCCTAACGACGTATAGATAATAAGGCTTCCCGGCCTTTGCGAGTGCCCCATGTAGCGGCGTCTCACCGGTGTCGGGCAGAGCAAAATTCACATTCGCACCATTGGCGATCAAAAAATCGACAACCTTCCAATGCCCAAAAAACGAAGCGTGGCCGAGTTCATGGTCGAGGATGATACTGATCAGTTCGCCGTCCGCCGCGAGCACCGCTTTGAGCGCGGTTGTGTCGTTATAATAGACAAACCATTGCAGCGGCTTGACCTGTCCCTTTCTGAGAATTTCTCGCCAGTCGGGCAATGCAAGCAATTCAAAAACGAGGTCGGTGCGCCCACGGCTGATATAATCGAGGATCTGCTCTTTATTCATAAAGTTTTTAGCTCCAGATACACGCGGATATGTAAAGATACGCAAAATGTCGCATCCGGGTTCATCTGTGTTTGTCTGTAGTTAATTTACTCCGAATCTCTGTGCCGCTCTTGCCTTTGCCCGGATCGCTTCCGTTTCGCGGTCGCGCGGCGGGGTATTTGTCACAAGCGAATTGAGCATTTCCTGTGCGGCGGCCGAGACACGCTCGACGGCGAGGTCAAATGCCGCTTCGTTCGCTTTCGAAGGTCGATTAAAACCGGACAACTTCTTAACAAACTGGATTGATGACGCCCGCACCTCGTCCGAGGTCGCCGGGGGATCGAAATTGAAAAGTGTTTTAATGTTTCTGCACATGATTAGCCCTTAAAATTTTTTTCAACCTCTGCCAGACCTCAGAATATTCGTGTTGGAGCTGCGGGGTTTCCATTGCAAATTTTGTCGGGCGGATGATGTATCGCGACTCGAACATAAAGGCTCTCGCAACTCTTTATTTTCAAACTAAACTTGACTCGCTTCGGCATGAAGTTTCAGTCCGAGTGCGGCAACAACCTTGAGAATTGTGTCGAAGCCGGGACTTCGCTCGCCAGAAAGAGCCTTATAGAGGCTCTCGCGGGAAAGGCCGCTGTCGCGAGCTACTTGCGACATGCCTTTGGCACGGGCGATATTACCGAGGGCTTTGGCAACAAAAGCAGCGTCACCGTTTGCTTCCTCAAGACAGGCTTCGAGATACGCCGCCATTTCCTCGGGCGTATTCAAATATTCAGCCACATCGTATTTAGTTGTTTTTGTCTTTCCCATAAGCGTTATAGATCCGCAGCGAGACTCAAGGCTTTTCGAATATCGTTTGACTGAGAGCTTTTGTCACCACCGGCAAGAAGGACGATCAATTTCGATCCCCGTTGGATGAAATAGACACGGTAGCCCGGCCCGTAGTCAATTCTCATTTCTGAGACGCCTTCGCCGACAGGTTTTGCGTCACCCGCATTCCCTAATTCAAGCCGATCAATCCGGGCTTGTATTCGAGCGCGTACGCGTAAATCCCGAAGTCGTAAAAACCATTTGGCGAAGACTTCGGTTTGCCGAACTTCGATCATAACAAGTGTAGCCCATTGGCTACAGTCGGTCAAGAGGTTTTGTAAAATCTAGGTTCCAAAATTCTTCTTCAACTTTTGCCAGACATCTGAATACTCGTGCTGGAGTTGCGATGTCTCCATTGCAAATTTCGTCGGGCGGATGATGTAGCGCGATTCGAACATGAAAGCCATCGTGCCTTCGAGCTTTTGCGGCGCAAGGTCGGCGTTCGACGCTTTTTCAAAGGCGTCGAGGTCGGGGCCGTGGGCGGACATTTGGTTGTGGAGCGAACCGCCGCCGGGGACGAAGCCTTCCTCTTTGGCGTCGTAAGCACCATATATGAGGCCCATGTATTCGGACATGAAATTGCGGTGATACCACGGCGGGCGGAATGTGTTTTCGGCGACGAGCCAGCGGTCTGGGAAGATGACAAAATCGCAATTCGCGACGCCCGGTTCACCGCTAGGCGAAGTCAGGACCGTAAAGATCGACGGATCGGGATGATCGAACGAGATCGAGCCGATCGTGTTAAATCGCGTAAGGTCGTATCTGTAAGGAGCATAGTTACCGTGCCAGGCGACAACATCGAGCGGCGAATGATCCATCTCACACGACCAGAGATTGCCGCCAAATTTTGCCACCAATTCGAACTCGCCCTCAACATCTTCGTACCAAGCAACAGGCGTTTCAAAATCACGCGAATTTGCCAGGCCGTTCGCACCGATCGATCCAAGCTCAGGCAGGCGAAACTGCTGGCCGTAGTTTTCGCAGATATAGCCGCGGGCTAACGATTGCGGATCGCGGATTGCGGATTGCGGATTGTCAGAACTTCCGATTTCTACTCTAAACTTTAGTCCTCGCGGCAATACCGCCACTTGGCCGGGCGTAACCGCGACAATGCCAAGCTCGGTATAGATTGTCAGCCCGCCCATTTCCGGCACGATCAGCATCTCGCCATCGGCGTTGTAAAAATACCGTTCGCCCATACCTTTGTTGCACGCATAGATATGCACCGCCATGCCAGTCTGTGATAATGAATCGCCGTTCCCGGCAATGGTTGTAATGCCGTCAATAAAATCGGTCGGCTCCGTCGGTATAGGCAGTGGATCCCAACGAAGCTGGTTCGGCGTCGTGACAACCTCATCAAACGGCGACGATCTGAACAGCCTTGTCCGCGTGTCAGTAGCCCGACCGTTAGGCAGGGCATCGCTACGGCCGATCAACCGAAACGGCTTATGCAAAACGCTCGGCCGTATCCGATACGTCCAAGTCCGCCGATTGTGGGCACGCGGAGTCGTAAACGCCGTTCCTGAAAACTGCTCCGCATAAAGCCCAAGCGGAGCCTTCTGCGGTGAATTCTGTCCCACGGGCAACGCACCCTCAACCGCCTCTGTGGCAAAATCATTGCCGAAACCTGTTAAGTATTTGAGTTTCATTAAGAGGATTTTGCCACGAATTACACGAATGTCACGAATAAAGAAGTCGAATTCGTGTTATTCGTGACATTCGTAGCTAATTTCTTAGAGATTTCCGCGGCGAAGTTGTTCTTCTTCAATAGACGCAAAAAGTGCTTTGAAATTCCCCTTGCCAAAGCCTTTGCAGCCTTTTCGTTGAAGAATCTCAAAGAAGACGGTCAGGCGGTCCTCTACCGGTTTGGTGAAGATTTGGAGCAGATACGTTTCTTCGTCGCGGTTGCCTAAGTATCAGGCCTGTTCGTGAACCTGCCGGCGGGCGACTTTCATCAACATTCGCAACGCTTCGTTTACAGCCCCGGAATCAGGAAACGCCGCTTGCACGTCGGACTCCAATAAAATCAGGTTCGTTCCCGCCTGATAACGTTCGACGTATTTACCCCGAACTTTGCCCTTCAGTTGCGAAAGGTCATATTCAGGTCGCATTTCATCCTCGCCAATAATTTTTTTATCCTTGTTCATAAGATTTTTGTTCTCGGCGTGTAGGTTCTCTCGCACTTATAATACGAACGATCTCTCCGTCGTCCGTGTGCGAAACAAACAACAGCCTGCTTTTGTCAGAATGTCCGATGATAAGAAACCGACGTTCTTCGGCGGAATGGTCAGGGTCATCAAACGTATCTGAAAGCGTGTCGCTGAAAACCGTCGCGGCTTCTTCAAACGAAACTTTGTGTTTCGCAAGGTTGCTCGCAGCCTTCTTTTTGTCCCAATCAAACAGCACAACAAGAATATAACCGCTATCGGTCTATTTTCCTAAAGATTTCCCCGGCGGCGTTGCTCTTCCTCGATCGAGACAAACAACGCTTTAAAATTGCCCTTGCCGAAACCTTTGCATCCCTTACGCTGGAGTATCTCAAAGAATACGGTTGGGCGGTCCTCGACCGGCTTGGTAAAGATCTGGAGCAGATAGCCTTCGTCGTCACGGTCGACCAGAATGCCGAGGCGTCTTAGGTCGTCGATGTCTTCGTCAATGTCGCCTACTCGTGATGGAAGTTCGTCGTAATATGTATCCGGGACGGTCAGGAATTCGACGCCGTTGGCCTGCAATTTTGCGACCGACTGGCGGATGTCTTTGCAGAGCAGAGCAACGTGCTGGGCACCGGCTGAACGGTAGTAATCGATGTATTCCTGTATCTGCGAAATGCCTTTTTTGCTCTCGGCGGGCTCATTGATCGGGAATTTGATGTTGTGGCCGCCGTCCGACATAACGATCGACATCAGGGCCGAATATTCGGTCGAGATGTCCTTGTCGTCAAACGTGATGTAGCGGAAAAATCCGAGCACGTCGCGGTAAAAATCGCACCAGTAGTTCATCTTGCCGAGCTCGACATTGCCGACGATATGATCGACGAGCATGATGCCGACGCCGTCGCCTTCGACCTTTTGTTCGACAAAGCCCGGCAGAAATGGCCCATGATAATCGTATGTTGAATGACCGTTAGGTGATCCCTTACTCACGTGCGGGCTACTGACACCATAAGAGATTAACGAATGGATCGTGTCGCCGTAGGTCGCGATCGCCGCGTGACGGACAGAGCCATTCTCGTCTTTCCAATCATGCGGCTGCGTTACCGCCGTTGCACCGCGCTTCACGGCCTCGTTAAATGCATGATCGGCATCCTCAACCTGAAACGCAATATCGCGAACGCCGTCGCCATGCCGCTTGATATGCTCCGCCGCCGGATGCTCAGGAGAGAGCGGCGTCGTCAACACAAAATTGACCTTGGTTTGCCGCATCAGATAGCTCGTCACTTCGCGATTTCCCGTCTCAAGCCCCGAGTAGCCGGCGCGCGAAAACCCAAACGCCTTGCGATAATAAAACTCCGCCTGCTTGGCATTGCCGACGTAAAACTCAACGTGATGTATCTTTTTCAGTCCTAATGGATTTTGTGTTGTCATGATTTCAATTACTTCTTTTTATTAATATACCCGATCTGTTTCGGCTGTCTAACCGGTGCCATCATTGCGCGGATCGCGGCAAATACTTCTTTGAAATTCTCGTCGTGAGTGCCAAGTTTCCGTTCGATCGCGTCCAGCTTTTTGCTGACTTCTGCGTTCGTCGCGACCAATCGCCTCATATTTACAAATGCGCGCATGATCGCGATATTAACCTGCACCGCCCGGTCGCTGTTCAAAACACTCGACAGCATGGCCACGCCCTGTTCGGTAAAAGCGTAGGGTAACACACGACGTCCGCCGTAGGTTTTTGAACTTGAAATCACAAATTGTGATTTCAAGTTTTCTACTTCCGGTCGAATCAACTGAATCATAAAGTCGTCAGGGAAACGTTCGATATTTCGCTTTACGGCTTGATTCAAAACACGGGTTTCGACATCGTAAAGTTCGGCTAATTCACTGTCCAGCATTACTTTAAGTCCGCGAACAAAATAGATTTTTTGCTCAACCCGATCCTGCGTTACGATGACGGTTTCCAGGCCTTTGGTTTTCTTCTCAACCATATTTTGCAAAGCTTGAGATTCCAAATTGGAACCTCAAATATTCGAGGTCGCAATTTGCGATCTCAAGTTCCATATCTTGCAACATGCCATTTTACGGGTATCGGTCGTCCACCATTTTCTGCTCGTACTAAGAGCATCGCATAGTATTGTTCTTGCAGAATAAGCGTTCGAGCGATTTTTGCCTCCGGTGGAAGTGATCGTAAATAAGCTCGCGATATTTCCTTTCGTTCTCTTAAATGAAAATCTTCCAATTCCGGCATTGCATTTTTTATCGGCCTTTCGATCAAAACGATTCAATATACTTCCTTGTTACTTCCTTCAATTCAGCATACGACGGGATGACATACAGGATCGGCTGCATGTCGCTGTAATCGTAGGGCGTGTTGATGACCTGTTCGAGATCGAATGGGCGACGCTCTACCTTGTCGGAGAACGCGTGTTCGAGTTCGCCAAAGCTGGACAGCAGACCCGCGCCGTACGCCTTTATGTTGCCCTCGTTTTCGACCATGCCGAATTCGACGGTGAACCAATAGAGCCGGCCGAGTTCCTCAAGCTGCTTGTCGTTCGCGATACGAGCGCCATGGCCGATGAACTGCGAAAAATCAGCAAAATTCGGATTGGTGAACATCGGAATGTGGCCGATCGCTTCGTGGACGATGTCCGGTTCGGGCGTGTACGCCGGTTGTGAATGGTGTCGGATGTATTGCGTGCAGAGCATCACGCGATAAGAAAGCCATGAGAGAAACCCGCGTGTCTCGACCAAGCCCTCGATCGGTGCGAGGCGAAATCCGGTCAGATCTTTCAGACGCCGGTTCATCTCCGAAAGCTGCGGAATTTGATCGGTTTTGATTCCCAGGTCTGTCTTAGCCCGCAGATAAAACGGACTAGCAAACTTCTGCTGTAGTTCCTCCAATTCCTCTGCCACGTATCGCCAGACACGCTGCTCGCGCGCGTTGTATTCAACGTCGGTGATCTCGCCCGTCATGCGGAAATTTTTTGACAGGCCAGCTATATAGTCGCGGCGGGAGCGGTATTCGGCGTCGTTCGCCCCGGGATGATCGAGGTGAAGCTCGTTGATATTTTCGAACTTCATGTCCCGAAATTCGGGTAGGTCTTCATCCTTGACGATGAAATTCTCGATCGCAAAATCGGGATCGGCGGCAGGTGAAACGGTTTGGTTGCGCATCTGTTTGGTGGCTCCTTTCATATATTCGATGCGGGCGAAAATTGTTTAGTTATCTTCATATAACCCATTCTAACGCAAAGGGAAAAGCTTTGGAATGAGCGAATGACCTAGCTATTCCATACGATCTGGCTTCGCAGCCGCAGGATCGACCTTTCCTTCCCCAAAGTCTCAAAAACAGCCAGCATTGACGGCCCGACGGCAACGCCAGTGAGCAACGTGCGGGCGCTGTTCATAATGACGCCGAGTTTTGTGCCTTTTTCTTCGGTGAAGGCTTTGACGACCGACTCTATATTTTCTTCGGTGAATGCAAGATGGCCCTTACTTACGTGCGGGCTACTGACACGGTCGGCTTCGCCGAATTCGGACTCAAATCTATCGGCGAGTTCGGGGAGCCACGTCTTGAGGTCGGGGAATTTCGAGAGATTTTTCTCAATCGCCGCCGGGTCGAAATCGTAGTCTTCGCTAAAATACGCACGGCCCTGCGATGAGAAATCCTTGAGCGTGAAAAAACGCTGGCGGATGAGGTTGATCGTGTTTTCAAACCACGCTTTCTCGTCGTCTTCATATTCATCACGGTACATCCTGGCGGCTTTGAGTTCCGGCCTGACAAACGGCAGCAGATCTGCGAGCGGCATGGTGCGGATGTATTCGGCGTTCATCCACTGGACCTTGTCGTCGGTCCATTTGCGCGGGTCGTTTTCGGTGAAATTGAAGACGGCGTTTGAGCGGTGGATGCCGTCGAGGGTGAATTTTTCGACGAGTTCGTCGAGCGAATAAATTTCTTTCTCCTCGCCAGCCGACCAGCCGAGCAAAGCGAGAAAATTGCGAAATGCAGCGGCCAGAAATCCGGCATCGCGATATGTCGTCATTGAAACGACCTCGCCGTGTTTGCGTTTCGACAGCTTGCCTTTGTTCGGCGCTAGGATCAACGGCAAATGCGCGAATGTTGGCGGCGTGATGCCGAGGGCTTCGTATATCAGCACTTGCTTGTGTGCATTTGTTAGGTGATCCTGTCCACGAATGACGTGCGTGATACTCATCTCGATGTCATCACAGACGACTGCAAGATTATAGAGCGGATGACCGTCGGAGCGGAGCAGGACGAGATCTTCGGTTTCCTTATAATCGCGTTCCTGCAAGCCGTAAACTGCATCTTCAAACGAGGTCTTGCCTGTTTCGGCGACTTTCAAACGAATCGCAAAAGGCTCACCGGCGGCGGCACGCGAATCACTTTCTTCGGTGGAAAGATTGCGATACTCGTTGTCGCGCATATTTTTTACACCTTGAGCGGCGCGGGCGCGATCCTTGATCGCATCTTTTACGTTAGCGTCAGACGGCTCGGCCTTTGGTGTGAAATCGCGATACGCCTTGCCTTGGCCAAGCAATTTGTTGGCCGTCGCCCGATGTTTATCGGCATTGTCTGATTGGAAAACGATCGCCTCATCGTGACCGAGTTCGAGCCATGCTAAACCATCGAGGATCGAGCGGGTCGATTCCTCGGTCGAGCGGGCGAGGTCAGTGTCCTCGATGCGAAGCAGAAACTTGCCACCAGTGTGGCGTGCGTAAAGGTAATTAAACAAAGCGGTTCGGGCGGAACCGATGTGCAGATAGCCTGTGGGAGACGGCGCAAAACGAACGCATGTAATCATAAACTTTGATTTTCACGCAAACGCCTGTAGAACGCAAAACACGTGTTAGTGGCTGCCTTTGCTGTCAACAGGCTCCCATAGTTCAATCTTGTTGCCGTCCGGGTCCATGATCCAGGCGAATTTTCCGTTTTCTTCGGAATCCGGACCCTTTAGGATCTCGACGCCGTTTTGTTTTAGTTGGGTGAGGAGTTCGTCGAGGTTATCGACGCGGTAATTGATCATGAAGGAAGACTCGCTCGGCGAAAACCATTTGGAGTCGGCGTCGGCCGTGCTCCAGACCGTGAGGCCGCCGTCCTCGGCTTTATCGTCAGTCCATTTCAATATCGAACCACCCCAGCTCTCAAGATCGAGGCCGAGATTCTTCTCGTACCACGCCGCCAGTTCGGAACCCTTGCCCGCACTCTTAAAAAATACCCCGCCGATGCCTGTTACCTTTGCCATATGCTTTTTCTCCTGTTATCTATATTTTTAACCGCTCTGTTTGAACCAAACGCGAACATCATGAAATTACTGGTGTGCCGGAATACTCGACCAATGGGCATTTCGTAATTTCCAGCCTTGAACAGTTTTGTGTGCAGTTGCCGTAAAATATCCATTCTGCGACAACTTTTGCCCTGTACTATCGGTAATATCTTCATGAAAAATTGCACTGAATGTTGCAAACTCATCCGAGATCGGGTCAATTCGCATATTGCTCCACTGCAATTCGATCTTACTGATGCTCTTGGTTAGATTATTATTAATAAAATCGGTTGCAGAGTCATAATTTGGAAACGCTAATTGACCGTCCGAGGCCATAAAGAAATCAGGTGTGTTTTCAAAGCCGTTAAGCCACGCGGTAGGTCCCTCCGCAGAAACATTCTTAGCGATCGTTTCGGCCATTAGTTGGACCTCAGCCAGAACATTTGTTTTTTGTTGGGGAGTGAAGGACACCTTGTTGCCGATGCAGGAGACATACAAACAAGCGGTAAGAATACCTACAAGAAATAATCTATTTTTCATATATGTTTTTCTCCCGAACTTATTCACCACAGAGTCACAGAGACACAGAGAACACAGAGATGTCTAAGCGGCTTTATTATATTACTAGACGCAGCTTACCTGCTCTAATTAATATCTGCCTCCGTGTCCTCTGTGCCTCTGTGGTGAATCTTCTGAATCTTCAGTCCTCTTTGATCTGAGGTGCTCCGGTTTTTACGTCGCCGTCTCGTTTGTATGTGACGATGATGATCCCTTTTGGAGCTACTTGGCTTTTGGTCACCTTGAAGGACGCCGGACGCGCGCCGCTCTCGAACAGGCGTTTTCCGGTGCCGAGGGTGATCGGGATTATCATTAGCTCCATCTCATCGACAAGATCATTTTTGAAAAGCGTCTGGAGAAGATCGGCGCTGCCTATGACGTAGATATCGGGGCCGTCCTGCTGTTTGATCTCGCGTACCTTTTCCGCGATGTCACCGCTCAGGAATACGTTGGGCTCCCAATCGCTGAAAGTCCGGGTGTTCGAAGCGACGTACTTCGTCGCGGTCATGACGTTCGGCCAGAAGTTCGAATGGGTCGGCCAATACGTTTCCCATGCGGCGAAGGTCTTTCGCCCTAACAGCAGATCCATGGGCTTGGCCAGCCGCGCTTGCACCACGGCTCCCGTCACTTCGTCCGCGTAGGGGAAAAACCACCCGCCGTACTTAAACCCGTCGCCCTCCGATTCCTAAGACTGTATGACACCATCGATTGTCATGAATTCACTTGCGATTAATTTTCTCATTATTTTGACTCCCTTTCCTGCGTTAATTTTGTTAGCAGTTCTTCCAGATTTTTCAACTGCATCTTTGTTCCTTCGACAAAGCCCATTTCGACCATCCTCTCCAAGCGTTCCAGGGATTCGTTGTAAATAGAAATGCTGACCGTTGTCGTTCCGTCTTGCTCGCTGAAATTGAGGTCCCAATCGGAACCCGGTAATTCAAGATTTTCGTCTGCGTCGGCAAAGGCGTTGAAAAGCTTGAAATTGGTTTTCGGGGTAATGGAACTGTATTTCTGAACTGCCCAACGCTCGTCACCCTCAGGGCTGACCATTGCATAAAACCTGCGGCCACCCTCTCTGAATTCCATGACCTTAGTTCTCGATGCCCAAGGTTTTGGCGCCCACCACTGGTCAAGAAGTTCCGCCTTTGTATACGCATCCCACACCAGTGAAAGCTCGGCCGCAAATTCCTTGGTTATGGAGACCGTCTTCGTCTCTTTGTTGACAATAAAATCCATTTGCATGTTATTTCTCCTCTTTCTGTTTTTTGATCGTTGCCAGTACGTCTTCTAGTTGACTAAATCGCGCTTTCCAGATCTCTCTGTATTGCTCTAACCATTTGTCGATCTCTTTCATTTTTTCGATCTCAAGCGAATAGTAAATCTCCCGTCCCTTTTGTTCCTGTCTTATAAGCTCGCATTCTGTCAGTATTCGCAGATGCTTGGAAACAGCTTGCCGCGTAGTGTGAAAATTTTCGGCAATAGCATTCGGCGTCATCGCCTGAATCGCTATCAACGCAATGATCGCCCGCCTTGTCGGGTCAGCTATGGCTTGAAAAATATCTCGTTTCATGACTTCGAACAAGAGTATGCAACCAAACGGTTGCAAATGTCAAGTGCAACCGAACGGTTTCATGAATCGAACGAAAATGGCGAATTGTCGAGAATGGATTTTGTAAGGGAGTTATAAGGTGCGGAATGCAGTCTGTTAGACAGTTCGGATCACTTGCTCTCACTTTGGGCGCACTGGTGCCTCGTCTCAAGGCTTTGTGTTGTCCGGTGCGACAGAAATTTCCACTGGCGGTGCCGCCGAGCATACAAATGCACGTACTGAACGGCATAGCAACCTGGATTCGAATCGGTTTGGGTTATTGAGCGTACATCCAGCCGTCCGAAAATCAGAGCAATATCACCATGTATCTCCACGGATTGGTTGCTAACCTTACGTTGTAGAAACGTCTTCGGAACTTGTTTGGTCCGACGGACCCAATCCGCCTTCGTATCTCCTTTGGTTCCACCCCCATGTGTGAAGAGAAAGTCGTCGACAGTTCGCTTCTCGATAAATTTTACATCCCCGGCAACGACGGCGTCCTGCCATTGCTGATCCAATCTGAGCAATTCGTCGTTCTTGCTCACTTCTTGGCCATCTGCATCGACCGCAACGGCAACAAAGAGAACGACCAATACAAACAATAGTGACCCAAGTCTCATTTTTTTTCTCCTAAGTGTTGTTTATCAGTTTACCGCCGATGATCGCCATTGGAAGCAGCATCGCCGTAAAGATAACGTGATACCAAATGGGAACATACGGCCAGGACATAACCGCCTTTAGTATACCTAAGGCCAGCAGCAGACAGCCGACGACTAGCGGCGCTCGCGCGTTTTCACAGGCGATCAACGCGGCCAGACATCCGGCCATCACCGTCCCATCATTGCAAATTTAATTCCGACAGCAGTTCCGTTGCAGTCAGGATGCGAATATTCTTGTACCGCTTCAAATCGAGCAAATCGTTATCGCCGGACACTATAACCTCGGAACGCGAGGCGACTGCACAGGCGATCACCTCGTCGTCGTCCGGGTCGCGGATTACGACAGGATCTACGGGTTCGGCATTGATAACCGTTGCGACCAGCCTGTAATTTCTGACAATTTCACGAGGTGAACTTTCGGCCTTCGATATTATCGCAGCAAACTTGCCGCGACTCAAGACTTCCTCCAGTTCCGCAATCAGCTTCAGGCTCGTGAAAAGCTCTATGGTGCCGCTGCGGGCTGCCTCAAGAATTCGCCTCGGATTGCCCTGCCATAACGATCCCGAAACAATCGTGTTGGTGTCTGCCGTTACACGCATCTATGGGAGCCTACGCGTCGCGCGAGCCGCTGCGATCTCGGCATTTATTTCTTCATTCGACATCGGTTCGCCGCTGACCTCGGCGAGCCGGTCGATCATCTCGAAAAACTTATCGGACTTTCGACGGCGAATCTCGGCTCTGAGCATTGATGTCATATTCCGGGTTTTGAACAACCCGAGACCCTCGGCTTCTTTTGCGATATTATCCGGTAATGTTAATACAACTTCTGACATAAAATTCTCCTCATCCGATTATACCTCACCGTGCAAGCCCATTCGCTACCACTCCCGGTTCTGACCATTTCATTGCACACAAATCATTTTTCCTAAGTGGTGGTTATCAGTTTACCGCCCATGATCGCCATTGGAAGTAGGATCGCCGTAAAGATAACGTGATACCAAATGGGAACATACTGCCATGACATAACGGCTTTCGCTGTGCCAATGGCCAACAGCAGAATGCCGACTACCAGCGGAGCGCGTGCGTTTTCACCGGCGATCAGCGCGGCCAGAATTCCGGCCATCACCGAGACTATTGAACCGATGACAATATGCGTGAGAAGCGCGCCCGTGTCCGCTGTGAACTGACCACCATTTTTAACCGCCTCTTCGAACGCGCGTTGATGAACGCCGAACGCCGGCCAAATGGCCGAAAGAACCTTCTCGCTTCCGACCCACACTATCAACCAGGCAATAAATCCGGCAATAACGCCCAAAACGATTCGTAACATAGATTTCTCCTATTTATCCATTTGTATTAGATCGCGTAGCGATCAAATGACTTTGGCCGTGGGTTTCAACCCACGGAATGTCGAAATAATGACGGTCGTCGCGTAGCGACGATTGAATTCACGACCAAAGATTCATTCGTCGCTACGCGACGAGATCACCTTTTTCCTTTCCACCGTGGGTTAAAACACCACGGCTAAATTCAGGCCGTCGCTATGCGACGAAACCCACGGAAGGTCAGAACAAATGCTCCCGTCGCGTAGCGACATCCCGAATCACGACACGCATGAAATTCAGGCCTTCATTCGGCCAAAACTTCCTTTTTCCTCAATATCGCGGCGCTCAGCAATGTCACTATAATCCCGACAGGCAGTATCTCGAACAGCGTCATGCCAAAACGAATAATCGGATTTTTATACATTTCCCGCATCGAAGCCATTTCGCTTGTAGTCTTATCGATCTCTTCTTGCGAAGCGCCTTTTTCCTTTAGCTTGCTAAGGTAGTGTTCGGTGTATTTTTCAATGAAGCTATTTTCCGGGTTTGTCTGCATATATACTTCCCAGCCGGCGGCATAAACGAAAGATGCAAGCAGGCTGATAAGGATCCCTACCTGAGCACCCTTCCAAAATCCGATCGACTTTCCGTTTTGATTGTCACGGAACGATTTGATACCGAAGAATATCATCGAGAGTGCCACCAGCATCGAGCCGTAGCCAAAGTACTCGCCGTTGTCGAAGTTAATGATTCCCTTTTCCCAAAGGTACATCGAAAGCAACAGGAGGCACGTGATGATCGCTCCAGAAATAAGTCCATAAGTGATAACAATTTTTCGCATAATTCTTTCCTCCGTTTTGTCGAGAATATTACACGACATTAACTGAAATACAATCGGCCAAAAGTATGAATTCACGGGATCGGGCCTAAAATCATACTAAAGTGCTAGGGAATTATTTGCAGTTCTTTTGCTCGTTGCAGGGCCTGCGTTCGGCGGCTGGCATCTAACTTTAGAAAAAGATTCGATGTGTGAGTTTTGACAGTGCTGGTTGAAACAAACAGCTTGTCAGCGATCTCCTTATTTGATAGCCCCTGTGCTATGAGGCCCAATACCTCATATTCGCGCTTGGTGATACCAAGTTTTTTCAGATCCGCTTCGCCCACCGTAAATTCGGATTCGGGGGCGTTCACCCTTACGCGCGTCAGTCGTCTGCCGACCCAAACCCCTATCCCTACGAAGATGACCGCAACCAATCCGAGATAAAGCTCAAGCGAGAGATCGCGAACATAGAACCGGTATTCGGCGAATTTTAGAATGCCCATCAGCACCGCCATCGCCACGCCGTAGAGAATGATGCTTTTGCGTAGAGTCATGTCGTATCTAACAGAAGAACGATAGCGCAAAAACACGAAAAGCTATCAAACCAAAATTTGATAGCTCGCCTTAATAAAAAATGGCGGAGACGACAGGATTCGAACCTGTGGTAGGTTTTAACGCTACAACGATTTAGCAAACCGCCGCTTTCAGCCGCTCAGCCACGTCTCCGTATGCTTTATAATTCTTAGCGACGGGGCAAACTTTGTCAAGTTAAACGCATCCTACGATCCAAATACGTTGCCCGTGCGGGCTTGACACATTTGCTTTTTGCGAACAGAATACGAAAGTTACTGGTATTGGCTTTTCTAATGCGGTTCACTAATAGTTTAAAGAGTTTTTCGTGGTCATGTTTACGGCCCTTATTTTTGTTGCTAATTACGGCGACGGGAATTTTTGCTGCCGCGTCCGCTGCTGGTGCCAAAATAACGATTGAAAAAAGCGGAAGTCTCGGTGTTATCCGGGGAATCGTCCGCGACGAGGGCGGAAGCCCGATCGGGGACGCAACGGTTGCGATCTTTCGCGGCGGTACATCCAAATTATTAAAACAGGTATCTTCGGCCTCGGATGGCACTTTTTTGGCAAAGATATTACCTGGTACCTATACGCTGCTTGCTGTCGCGCAGGGGTTTAATCCCGTTACGCTTTTAGGTGTCGAGGTGGGACGTGCGGCCGAGGTGAATTACGGTTTCCAACTAGAACGAGCCGGCAGCGGCAACACGCTGCCTGAAAAGCATCTCGATCGAAATAGCTCCAAATGGCGAATACGCGCGGCCCAATCACAGCGATCGATCTATCAGCATCGACAGGGTAAGCCTCAAATAGACGAAGATAAAACGACCGCAAGCGACGCTGATTCCAAAGCGGATGTCAGTATCCCGGACGAAAGGTCTTCGAGCCGAAAAAGCCAAACGGTGGTTGAGACCTATTTCGCGAGTTCGAAGCAAGGCGCCTACGGCGGCCTGAATTTTGCCACGATGCTGCCCGCCGGGGCTAAGGCTGAGGTTATTTTAGCGGGACAGACCGGCGTGGGTAAAAATGCCCCGCAGAGGCTCGAAGTAGATTTCAAATTCCGACCTGCGAGTGACCATCAAATCAGGCTTAATTCTTCGGCCGGACGACTCGGAAACATAGTTTTTGGTCCGAGCGAAAGACAACTCGGCCAGATCTCGTTTCAAGCACTGGATGAATGGAAACTTCGTGATGGTGTGATACTTGTCCTCGGTTTCGACTATTCGCGGTATATGGGTGCCGCCAATAGTTCGGCGTTATCGCCTCGCGTTGGTTTGCAGTTTGACATCGATGCAAAGACCCGTTTTCGTACTGCATTTACTACGCAGACTGAAGCGAAATCCTGGGCGCATGCGGTTGATCTAGAGGGTGAAAGCATTGCATTTAGCGAACCGGTTTCGATTGAGGATCTGTACTTGGTCAACGGCAAACCCCAGATGAACCGGAGCCGGCGGCTCGAATTTGGTATTGAACGAATTCTCGACAACAGCTCAAGTATTGAGGCGAATGTCTTTTTTGATACGACGCTGGGTCGCGGTGTCGGATTGAACAGCCTTGCCTTTGACACACTTGGCGGTGATGGTTTTGGTGAATTTGTCGCGAATCAACAAGGCAAGGCAAGCGGATTGAGAGTGGTTTACAGCCGTAGAATGAGTGGAATATTTTCGACGTCCGCTGGTTATTCGTTCGGCAAAGGGCAGAAGATTTCCAAATCGGCCCTGACCAATCCTTCGAATATTTTTGAAGGCGACTTTTTCCAATCATTCTTTGCTCAACTGGCGGCTGATCTGAAGACGGGTACGAGCGTGAAAACGGTCTTTCGTCTTTCATCGCAGGCGACGGTTTTCGCGATTGACCCGTTCAAGGGCAGACTGGCTATTTACGATCCAGGCCTTAGTGTAGTGATAACGCAGAGTTTACCAACGCTCGGTCTTCCGATAAGGGCTCAGGCGATTGTTGACGCGCGTAATATTTTTGATTTTCAATCGGGTGTCGTCGGCGAAGATGGCAGCCTTAGATTGAACGCCCAGCGGATGATGTTGCGGGGCGGCATTCAGGTCAGATTTTAGAATTTGCCGCTGAGAACGGATGAGTTTACGGAGATCAATGTTTTCTCCGGGAACTTTCGATTTCTGGGTGGCCTATTTTTTTGTCCAAATTCTCGGATTGTAAAGCAAATTGCTGAATGACGTTCGGCTGGGTAGCACCTCTTAAGCAGTAAATCTTGGAATAAATCGTTGTTACCTGTCGGGTTTGATGTTTATCGCTTAATGGAACGCATTTTGCGTTAAGAAACCCTTGGCGAAGTTTGTCTTGAATTAATGAAGGGGAAAGTGTTTACAAGTGGGAGCCTGATATGGCTTTTGGCTTCCGTCCTTTTGGTAGCGGGCGGTGCACTAAACCTGTCGCAGCGTGCCCTTAAAAAATTGCCACCGACCGACGGAGTTGGATGGGCTCAAACGGCTGACGGCATTTATGCGGCAAAAGTAACTCCAGGTTATGCAGGTTCGCGAGCCGGCATTTCGGTCGGTGACAAATTGATCGGCGTCGGATTAGACGGTGACAAAACCGAAGAAATAACGAGTGCCGCAGATGTTCAAATGTACTTGGAAGCTGCTGGAGTTGACGGTAATTTAACTTACTTTTACCAGAAACCCGCCTATTCGTTTTCCGATAATTTCTATTTCGCCGATCTACGCCACATCGACTCGGTACCGAGATGGACGCCGTCGATCATATTTTTGTCGATTGTGGGCCTCATTTGGCTAGGCGTCGGTATATTTGTTTTGTTCAAACAGGGCAGTCGCTCGCCGTTTGTACTTCACTTTGCCACGGTTTGCCTGGCCGCATTCGTTTTTCAGGTCTATCGCTCACTCGGGACGGGAGAGGATTTTGATCTGGCCGTTGATCTGATCGACGGAATAGCTTTTGCCTTTTTCGTCGCTCTTTTTCTCCATTTTTGCATCCGATATCCGGTTAGAAGTGACGTTTTTGCCGAAAAACACTGGAAAACTTACATACTCTATGTCCCGGCGACCCTGTTGTCCTTCTTGCAGATCTCTTTAGCGATTATACCGCAACTTTTGGTCAGGACGTCGGTCGCTGAATCCATTGCCGGGTTGGACGATCGGTTTAACCTCACCGGACTAACATACCGGCTCGCTCTTTACCATTTTGTCGTGGGAGTATCGGCCGGAGCGTTTGTTCTGGTCTGGCGATTCTTTAAGAATCATCAGCCCGTTGTAAGACAGCGTCTGAAATGGGCGATGTGGGGCACAATCGCCGCGATCGTGCCGGTGGTTCTGATGCAGCTGGTTGGGCGATTTGCCATTCAGATACCCAACGATAATTTCAGCGCCGCCATAACGACGCTGCCGCTTGCCTTAATTCCATTGAGTTTTGGCCACTCGGTTGTTCGATACCGGTTGATGGACGTTGACGTGGTTGTACGTCGTGCTCTCGTTTATGCTATGACGACGGCAGCAATCGCGATGATGATCGGTGCTGTAGCTCTTGGGCTGGTATTTCTGGCGGTCGGTAATGACCTCTCAACCACTGAGATCACGCTTCGCGCACTGATCGCGATCGTGGCGATGGGAGCCATTGTTTTGCTAAGCGAACCGCTTAAGAAATTTCTTCAGGAGCGTGCCGACAGGTTTTTTTACGGCGAACGCTATGATCTGCGGCAGGGTTTGCTGGATTTCGGAAAGACGCTCTCGGCAACAACCGCTCTTGACCCGCTTCTTGATGGATTGATCGAACGTCTGCGGCAGGTATTGGACGTTCAAAAGGTAGCAGTATTTATCGAAGATGATGACGCGGCCGTGCATTACCGGCTGGCCAAATCGGTCGGCCTGGGCGGAAAGTACACGATTCCGGCTGATTTCCGAACCATGATACGCCAAAAATCGGCCGGAAAAGGCGTTGTTCGCGCGGATGAATTAGATGTTCCAGATCTGGAAATCGCCCCTGACGGCGAAAACGGTAATGGAAATGGCAAAGGGAAAGCGTTTGTCCGACAGGAATTGCATTACTTTGTCCCGTGCGTTGTAGGCGGAAAGATGGTCGCGGTCATTGGCCTGGGCCGGGGGACTGACGGGTCGCTCTTGTCGTCGGAGGATCTCGAAATTCTGCGCACGATATCCGGATATATTGCGGTTGCTATCGAGAACAGCCGTCTTTATACCCAACAAAAACAGTACACTGAGGAACTTGCGCTCTTAAAGGAGTTTAACGAGTCGATCGTCGAATCAGTCAATGTCGGGTTGCTTGCGGTCGATGAAGATGGCCGGATCTTGCGTTCGAATTCGCCGTTCGAGGAAATGATGGGCCTTGCCCGTGATCAGGCGGTCGGACGATTGGTCAACGATGTATTTGACGAAAGTTTTGCCCTGAATCTCGAGAATATTCTGGGAAAATCTCGCTGGCATCTGACGGAGGTACGAAATGCCTACAAATTGCACACTTTTGATAAGAGCGGGCGGTCACTGATCCTAAACGTTGCGGTCGCGCCCCTGCGATCGGTCTCGAATCAGCAAACGGGTGCGATCATTGTACTCGAAAATGTGACATCGCGGGTCAAACTCGAAGAGACCGTGCAGCAGAGTGAAAAGCTCTCGAGTATCGGCTTGCTGGCCGCCGGCGTTGCTCACGAGGTCAATACGCCGTTGACGGGAGTTTCGAGTTACACGCAGATGCTTTTGGGAATGATACCCGAAACCGATCCGAAGCATGCGCTCCTGCAAAAAATGCAGCGGCAGACAGATCGGGCTTCTAATATCGTCGGTAACTTGCTTAATTTTTCGCGAACCGGCAACTCGGAAGAATTTGTTGAGATCGATATCAACAAACTTTTAAATGACACTCTCCAGCTGCTCGAACCGCAGCTTCGCCAATCGAATATAGCGATTGTCAAGGATTACGCTGAAATGCCGCCCCGAATATCGGGTAGCGGCGGCAAGCTACAACAGGTATTTACTAATTTGATACTAAATGCGAAAGATGCAATGTTTAGCGGCGGAACGATCACGCTCAAAACGTTTCTTCAGGACGGTGTTGCTGTCGTCGAGGTCTCTGATACCGGCGAGGGAATTCCCGCAGAAAATCTCAAGAAAGTATTCGATCCCTTTTTTACTACAAAAGAAGTCGGCTCCGGCACAGGGCTCGGTTTGGCCGTCTCCTACGGAATAATTCAGGAACACGCCGGAACCATCGAAGCCAGAAGCGAAAATGGCTCAGGAGCCACTTTTCGGCTTGTATTCCCCACCGCCCATGCCAACGGCCGCCGCCGCGCTGGGAGCCAAAAATGATGATCACGAATCCCCGCTAAGTTAAAACCAAAAGTATTCGTGTTGTTTGGTGTTATTTCGTGGTTCCGCTCTTTATCGATCTTGCAAAATAAACAGCCACCAGAAACGCAACGAACATTATTGCCGATGCGGTCCAGAATGTGCGGTAGAGCGTAAAATCGTCAAGCACATTCGCCGTGTTATTGAGCAGCAAGCCGCCGATAATCGGGCCGATGGCGCGTGCCATACTTGCTCCCGACTGCAAGATCCCCATCGTGCGGCCTTGATCGTGCTCGTCGGCGCTTTTGGAGGCAAGGCTTGTTAATCCAGGCGAGGCTAACGAGTTACCCAAGGATAAAACAGCGGTGCCGAGGAGCAGCCCTATCAGGCCACCGGATCGTGGTCCGACGAGCGGAACCGCAAATAAGCTCGCCACCATAAAAAGGCACCCGACAACGATCAACGGGGGCTCGCCGAATTTTTTTACGAGCCGGCTAAACAGTAATCCCTGAGCCAGGATCGAAACCAAGCCGACAAAAGCGAAAAGATAACCGTTTTGCTCCGGGCTGTATTCAAACCGATACGCCGTGTAGAGAACAAAGGCGTATGTCATTATCGAAAAGGCCGTAACCAGCAGAAAATACACGAGGTTGATCTCGCGGAACTCTTTATCTTTTAGCGATTCAAATAGTTCGAGAATTCGATTTTTGCGCTCCGGCAGAATGGCTCGGGCGCTCGCTTTTAAAGATTCAGGCAATATAAAGTAAAGAGCTGTAGCGTTAGCCAGAGAAAGAGCAGCGGCAAAATAAAACGGCACTTGAATACCATATTTGCTCAAAATTCCCGCCATCGCCGGCCCCAAAATAAAACCAAGCCCAAACGCTGCGCCAAAAAGCCCCATGCCCTTGGCACGGTTTTTTTTCGATGTGACGTCCGCGATGTAGGCCTGAGCCGTTGAGATATTGCCGCCAGTTATTCCACCAATTATTCGCCCCAGAAAGACAAGAAATATAGTATTCGCAAAACCCAGTACAAAATAACCGGCAGCCGAGCCGAGCAAGCTGATAAACAAAATCGGCCGACGCCCGTATCTATCCGAAAGCCGCCCCAGCACAGGCGAAAAGAAGAACTGCATCAACGAATACGACGCAACCAGAAAACCAATGTCCCGCGGCGTCGCGTTAAAAGGCGGAGTGTTTGCGTAAAAGGGAAGTATCGGAATAACCATTCCGAAGCCGATGAGGTCAATAAAAACCGTAACGAAAATAATTATGAGAGGCGTGGTGAAAAACTTTTCGTTATCGTCGTCGGTTGGGTTTTCGGCTGGTATTTCCGGATTCATTCAGGTCTTGAAACGCAGACTCGCAACTGCTCAAATCGTGAAATTATAGTAAGATAACAAGAAAATAAACAATAACATCTCGTTGGAGATTACCAAAAGTAATGCAAAAAAATATCGGTTCAAAGGCTATAATATTTCTGATTCTCGCAGTCAATTTTTTAATGTATCAGGAAACGCCCGCTCAAAAAAAACCTAGGAAAGCCGCAACACCGGCCGTGGAGGCGGCGCACGTTTTGCCGGAGATTGCCTACACGGTTTCGATGCCAAAGCCGTGGACGCATCTGCTCGATGTTGAGATGCGCGTTAAATGGGCCCAAATGCCGGAGAAGACGGAGTTAAAGATGGCGGTCTGGACGCCGGGAAGTTATTTGATCCGCGAATATGCACGCCATATCCAGGATTTCGCGGGTAAGGATTCGGGCGGCAACGCCCTGACTTGGCAAAAAACAAATAAGAATACCTGGCAGGTGGATACAAAAGGCAGCCGGGAGATGGTTGTCACGTATCGTGTCTATTCAAACGAACTCACCGTCCGTACCAATGAGTTAAACGACGAGCACGGATTTTGGAACAACGCCGCGACGCTGATGTATATAAAGGATCAGATCAAATCACTGTCGACTGTCACTGTAACGCCATTTGGCGATTGGAAGATAGCGACAGGCTTGCCCAAGGTCGAAGGGCAGGTAAACACATTTCGGGCAGAGAATTTTGATGTTCTCTATGACTCGCCGTTTGAGGTGAGTAATTTCAAAGAGATCGCATTCAACGTCGAGGGTAAACCTCACCGGATGATCTTTAGCGGCGAGGGCAACTACGACATGGCGAAATGCGCGGCTGACGCGGCAAAGATCGTCGAGGAGGCGTACAAAATATTTGGCGAGCTGCCGTATAACGACTACACATTTATAGTAAATTTGCGCGGCGGCGGCGGGCTCGAGCATTTGAATTCGACGGCTTTGCAAGTAAATCGATTTGGCTTCAAGCCCGAGAGCAAGTACAAGAATTTTCTCGGTCTTGTAGCTCACGAATATTTTCACGCCTTTAATGTGAAACGCATTCGCCCGGACGCTCTCGGTCCGTTCGATTACGAAAACGAAAACTACACCAAACTGCTTTGGGTTGCCGAGGGCGGCACAGAATATTACTCCGGTATCTTACTCCGGCGGGCCGGACTCATTACGGAAAAGGAGTTTTTGGGTGCAAAAGCGGGAGCTATAAAGTCGCTACAGGAGAGGCCGGGAAGATTTGAGACGAGTCTCGAGGATGCCAGCTTTGACTCGTGGATCAAGCAATACCGCCCGGACGAAAACGCCGTCAATAATCAGATCTCGTATTACGATAAGGGCGAGATCGTAAATATGATGCTCGACATATCGATCCGCTCGGCATCCGGCGGTGTAAAATCCGAAGACGACGTGCTGCGTTATCTCTACACCGAGTTTTACAAAAAAGGCAGAAATTATACGCCTGAGGATTTTCAGAAAACCGCCGAAATGATGGCCGGAAAAAGCATGAATGATTTCTTTTCGAAATACGTACGCGGTACCACCGATATCGATTATGCGGAAATTATCAAAGGGATTGGTTTGCAGTTAGATACAAAGGAATCCAGCACAGGAAAGGCGTATATCGGGTCGGACGCCGCTGACGGATCAGTGACGATCCGTTCGATCCCGGCTATTGGAGCCGATCTTGCCGAGGAAAATGGCAAACTGACTGTACGGTTGATCTTGGCCGGGGCACCTGGCTTCGAAGAAGGTCTAAACACCGGGGACCAGATTGTCGCGGTTGATGGCTACCGGGCCAACCAGGCTTTTATGCAGAGCTATATCGGCGGACGCAAGCCGAACGACAAGGTAAAGCTCACGATATTTCGATTTGATAAGCTTCGGGACATAACATTAACCCTGCGAAACAACTCGCGGACAGATTATGAGTTCGCACCGGTTCCACAGCCCACAGATGATCAGAAAAAACTCTACAAACAGTACCTGAATGCCGATCTTTAGCGTTATGCGTTTTTCAAAGTTACCCTTGACGGTTCTGCTTGGCAGCGTTTTGCTACTCGCAGGCTGTCAAAACAACCTATTTCAGCCGCAAAGCGCGCCGCCGCCCACCTTGCGCGATGTTCCGGCGGTTCGTTTCAATTTTAGGTATGAGGCCGATGTGCCGGCACCGACGCTTGACACGGGCAAAGCTGTGGCTGACGAGAGGAACGCCGCCGTCCAGTCTGATTTTGATACCAACCGGCCTCAAGAACTGCTTGACCGTTCGTTAACTTCACCGGATAAAAAACGCGTCGTGGCAATTTACCACCGCATTACCGACATGCAGGCGGAATACCGCCTCGATATGTACATGCCGGAAGGCAAGCTTTTGAAAAAGCTGACTTCTGACACCATGGCGGTGCATTTTCCCGACACGATCGTGTGGTCGCCTGATTCCGCAACGCTGGCTTTTGTGGCGATGATAAGAGCGGACGGCGGCATAAGCATGGTTACATATCCTGGTCCGGTCAATCCGGTGGCCAATACGCAGCCTTCTGTGCCGGGCAACACAAATTCGGCGGGTGAAGAATCGAACATTGAGACTCCAACGCCCGCTCCGGTTCCGACACCGCCTGCTCCGACTGGAATTTTGACGTTTCGCACCGAACAGATCTATCTCTGCGGGGCCGATGGCGGCAGCGTGAAACCGGTCACCGAGAATGAAGGATTGATCTATTTTTATTACACATGGTCGCCGGACAGCTCTATGCTCGTGGCTCTGGCGACGACATCTCGCGAATGGAAATATATGGATATCATGGCCGGTACGAAAGGCGAGATTATGGTGCCGCAGGGTCGGCCCAGGGTTATTGAAAAAAATGGCCGCGAACGCCGTCTGGATGACAATATGACCGCCGTTCGTCCTGTTTGGTCCTCCGATTCGGCAAAGATCGCGGCGGCGTTTGGCAACCAGATCCGGTTATACGACGCCAACGGAACAAATCCGACACAGGCGGCAATACCACTAAGAAACCAGTTGTTGATTTCGTCGCAAGCCTATGACCGCGAGCAGCAGCGTCAGTTGCAGGCGTCAACCGCAGACCCAAATTCAAATACCCCGGCCAACTCCGCACCGAATACAGAGTTGCCATTATCGACGTTGCCGGATGAAAAATTACTTGTTTCATTCAATCCCATCGTCGAACTCGCTTGGACAGCCGATGATTTGCTTTATTTAAGGACGGCATATGTTAAACGTATGAGGAACGAGGGCGACAGCGTTGTGAGTTTTGCACGCTGGCACCGCCTTGCGTTAACGACTCAGGCAACCCTGCCTGCAAAATAAATACTATGAAATACGAATCGATAGCCGATATCTACTCGGCAAATGAAAAGATCCGCGAGCGGCTCTGCGAGACTGTCGCTAAGATTGCCGAAACAGAACTGACCGCATTACCCGACGGCGAAAAGTGGACAATCCAACAGCTCGTCGAGCATATTTCGATCGTCGAATATAACGTTGCAAGGATATGCGCGAAATTGATCGAAGCCGCTAAAACCAACGGTAAGCTTTCGGATGGCAGCTTGGCGATCTCGGAAGATTTTGCATCAAAGTTGTCGTCAATCGTTGATGTCAAGCTGGAGGCACCCGAGCGTGTCCAACCAACCGGCAATATTTCGATTGCCGGCGCCTTTGAGCAAATGAAAATAACTCGTGATGCGTTAGCTGCGCTGCGTGCAGGTTTTGAGAGTTATGAACTTTCAGAATCGAAGTTTCCGCATCCATATCTTGGCGATCTCACCGCGACGGAGTGGCTCATATTGTCGGGCGGGCATGAGGCCAGACATACGGCCCAGATAGGACGGCTTTTTGAAAAGATAAGGCAATAAAAGTCCCCGGCTAAAAGGAGGGTTATTTAGCCGGGGAAAAGACTTCAAACAAATTCATAATAGCTGTCATACTTTCTGCATGTTTGAAGCCGTTCGTACGATGATTCGTGAGTCTACAATGGTTGCTAGAAAAAGGTGGATTTAACCCACCTTATTATTATTGAGCAACGAGAGGCACGTCGCCGTTCATGCCAAAATTAAACACTTGGTAGCTGCCATCCGTACTTCGAAGAACGTACCAGTTTCCATCCGAAGGTCTAAAGACGGCGACATCTGTTTTTCCGTCAGCATCATAGTTTCCGGCTACGGGAATATCCGTAGGCAGTCCCCAGACGGACACTTGAAAACCGCCGTCCGAGCTTCGAAGTGTGTACCAGACACCCGTGGACGGTCTGTAGACGGTTAGATCGGCCTTGCCGTCACCGTCAAAATCACCACGAACGGGAATATCTCCGGACATACCCCAGCCAACGGCCCCAAACTGGCCGTCAGAACTCCTGATCCAGTACCAAACACCAGTACTCGGACGAAAGACAACGATGTCGTCCTTTCCATCACCGTCCATGTCTGCTGGCATCGGTATGTCGTCAGGGAGGCCGAATGGAATGAATGAATATCCGGTATTGTCGCTCTTTTGGATATACCAGACCCCGTCTGACGGGCGAAATACCGCGATGTCAAGGCGTCCGTCCCCGTCGAAATCACCGCGAACCGGTACGTCAGTTGGAAAGCCAAAATATACTCTGGTGAGGCCGGCATCGGAACTCCGTCGAATCTCCCAGACCCCTTGGCCCGCGATGTTACAAAACACTGCCGCGTCTGTTTTTCCATCGCCATCGTAGTCTCCCGAAACTACCCGGTCATTAGCGCCGCCGAGAGCCTGTCCGGAATATCCATCGCCATTCGCCGACCACCATTCTCCCGTCGTCGGCCGAAAAATAGCAAAATCCTGTCTGCCGTCGCCGTCAAAATCCGCAAAGCGCGAATGTTGTGTCATAGCACCGCGAATCTCGCCGGTAGGATTATTCACACTAGAGATAACGACTGAAAAAAGTCCTGCCCGAAGCTGCTGAACCTGAGCAGCCGAAATGCTAAACGTTGCCGATGCAAATTCTCCGTTACGTCCACCTATGGCTCCTAGGTCGCGTATTAAGGCTACTGTTCCCACAGTGGTTTCTATCCTCGCACCGATCTGATTGCTAGAAAGACCGTGGAATTCGCCAAATACAGTGGCCTGCGCTTCCGCGCCGTCAAGAATGAGTTTAACCTCGCCCGTTGCCGGTGTTGTAACCGGCGGTGACACCTGGCTGCCGGTAAGATGGGCTTCGAACGAACGGCCCAACCTTGGACTCGGACTCGGCGTCGGTCCTGGTGTACCGGTCGGAGTGGGGCTTGGCACGACAGACCCTCCAAATGTTCCCGAAAGCACGGTCGAGGTGCCATTTTTTACGACAATGCCGGATCCGGCAACGACGGCGGGTACTGTCTGGCCATTTTCATTGCTCAATTTGAGCCTTCCCTCGCCTCGATCCTGAAGAGTAAAGCTGCCTGCCAAATTGCCATCAATTGAAACAGCGAGGGATGTACCGATCGGCAAATTGACCTGTCGAACACGAATCTCCAACTCGACTTCGCTACTGTGATTCTCAAACTCGGCGAACCCGAGGGGCAGGACACCGTTTAAGGTCGAACCGGTTAAACCGGCAAATAGGTCACCCGAATTTGGTGTTCCGGTCGGTGAGGGCGAAGGGCTTGGCGTCCCGGTAGGCGTTCCTGTCGGTGTAATCGACGGGGTCGGGGTCGGAGCGCCGCTGGCGAATACGCCGGCAACAAGGATCGTGGTACCGTTGCGCACGTCGACGGTCGATCCGTCAATGACGGACGGCACCACTTGGCCGTCTTCCGTGCTTAGTTTGAGCTTCCCTTTACGGGTAGCGTCTAAAACGATCTGACCGATTATGTTGCCATCGACATTGACTGTTAAGGATATTCCGGGGGCGAGATTGACATCCTCGATTTCGATTTCGATCTCACGGACGGATCTTGGGTACAACTGCCATGTAGCTGCACCATGCGGGTTTGCCCCTCCGCCGGGTGCAATAAGAGTTGCCGTTCGAACGGCGATCGGCCGTCCTTCGCTGGCCTCTGCTTTATCGATCAGCAGCGGGATCGTCACCCACGCGGCCATTACCACGAGAATTGTGGCCACTTTAAAAAAAGATCTCTTTTTAGTTTGAATTTGTCGTTTTTTCATTTTTAATACCTAACCTTTTTATTCGTTTAACCCAATTTTTGGGTGCCGTCATAAACACAGTGGGAACGGATAGTTGAAAAAGACAATTTATGCAATAAAAAAAGACCACGCTGGATGCGTGGCCCGCTTGGCTCGATAACCCTCACTAAATTGACGACTATTTTACGAGAAATTATCGAAGCCTAAGTTGTTGCTCAGTTAGCCGGAATCGGGCAATGAGTATCATTTGTTACCGCGCAAAGGGCATCGATGCGGTGCAAATTTATCACACCAAAGGGAAGGGAATTTGAGTTTCCGATGCGCTTGTCCACGGATGTCTGAAAGATCCGGTTCAATAGGTCGTGTGGTGTCGGGAACGTCGCTGGGTCGGGATACTGAGCCTTTAAGAGTGCGGCCAAACCGGCGACAACTGGAGAGGCCATAGAGGTTCCGGACCACATTCCATATCGTCCGCCCGGCAGAGCGCTAACGATATTCTCGCCCGGTGCTGTGACTTTAACCCATCCGACCTGATAGGACGAAAAAACAGCAAGCTCGTCGTACCGGGTACTGGCGGCAACCGAAAGCATGCCGGAACGATTTTCAGCGGCCGGATATACCTTCACCTGGTTTCCGCCATTACCCGAAGCAACCGATACGGCAATCCGATGCGTTCCCAGTTCCGGAAATGTCGTCCCATCGTCGGATATTCCCAGGTCTTCACAATCCAGGAGGTCGTGTAGAATCCTCACGTTCTCTGGATACCCAATACTTAGATTTGCAACATCCGCACCGTGATTTGCGGCCCAGATGAGGCCGGCGGTTATTCGCCAAAGCTCACCGGAACCATCGCGGTTAAGGATGCGGATCGGCATTATCTTGGCGTCGGGCACCATCAGAGCGAGAATTCCCGCGACATGTGTGCCGTGTCCGTATGCCGGATCGATATGAAGCACGCCGACCTCGCTCGGGTCGTTGTCTCCGTCAACAAAATCCCAGCGGTCCGCCGGTGGAACGAGTCGTCCGGCAAACGCGGGATGATTTAGGTCGATGCCAGTGTCCAACACAGCGACAACGATCGGTTGGCCGTTATCAGCCCGTAATCCTCGAGTCCCGGCGGCGGCAAAAGCCTCGTTTAGCCTAATTCTTTGCGGAAACCATTGCCTTGCATAACCTTTGGCACTGCCGCCGATTGCCCATGACTGTCCGATCGCCCACGATTGTCCCCGTGTCCAACTTAGCCCTCCAACTTCCGCGTTTGAAAAAATACGGTTTACTTCTACTTTTTTTACACGAGCGTCACCCGCCATCGCCGTCACAACCTGCGGCGGCGTTTGCGAGTCCAGGATTTGTAATAGGTAGTACGTCGGCGAAGCAAATTGCCCGACCGGCGTTGAATTTAGATGGTATTGGTCGGCAACAGCCGGCAGATCGGCGGCGTTGTTTAACTGGACGATGACCTGCGTCGGGTTACAGTCGCAGCCCGAGGCTACATCCATTCCTCGAGCGAATATCGAAAAAGCGCACATAAACACTATCGCAAATGCGGTTTTCAGCCAGATCTGATAGCTAATTCTTCTCATTAATCCCCTCACATGTGTAATGGTGCCAAATACCCAACCCACTACCACAGTGCTCTCGTTTCAATCAAAAAGACACGTTTCAAGTTTACTATCTACCGATGGAAATAAATGATGCCCAGAAGTAAGGATGCTCGCAGCGGTTAATAAAAGTTATCTGTGCCATTTTTAGAGATGCCGCAACTGACTCGCCACGTTGTAAACAAGTGTAAAAATGTTTCATCAATTCGGTGGTTGCCGCGTCGCTGACCGTCCAGAGGCTCAACACTAGAGATTTTGATCCAGCAGAAAGGAAACCTCGTGCCAGCCCGACAATCTCGTCGCCGGCAAAGATCTTGTTCAATCCGGTTTCGCACGCACTAAGTGTGACAAGCTGGGCTTTTAGATTTTGAGCACAAATATCTCGTACCGTCACGAATCCGTTCGCCAGGTGCAGACTCGAAAACATCGGATTATCAGGCCGAAATTGTCCATGACACGCCAAATGTAAAACGTCGAATTTATGGGCGTTTTGGATGTAATTTTCAAACGTCGCCTTTTTGTCGGTAAAAGAAACTGCAGTGGGAAAAATCTTTTGCAAGGTTTCTATTTCCTCGTTTACTGATGGAATGTTATGGTCCGCAAAGCCAATCAGCAGCGCATTCTGTGTTTTTTTCGCTGGCTCGTTACTCAAAAATCGCCAAATAGCAGCGCTTGGTGAGTGAACGATTTCCCGCATTTCGATAAGATATTTTTTACCGTCATTCAGAGCATGAAACGGCACATAGTGCAGCGGACCGGCCGGAACGACGACCAAATCGAGCGAGCCGATAAATGCTTCGAGCGGCTTGATGAGTTTTTCATATAATTTCTGCAAATACGCATCGGCCCGGTTTTTGAGATCGGGTATAAACGCACAAAGATTTTGCTTCCCGAAACGCAAAGCTCCAAACTGGAATTGCAAGCCTTCGAGAAGCGCGAAAATCTCCGGTTCCATCGCCAAATCCGCGACAAAATCAATCGTTTTATCGGCGATCACAAAAGCGGAAATCATACCGTCAAAACTGACAAATTCAACCAAGGCCTTTTGTTTCCCTAGTTTGTTTTGCAAAAGTTTAAGGCTGTCTTGTTTACGATGGCTTCGGTGTTTCGATGTTGCCTTGGCGGCATCGGTGCGTGTGCTTTCGATCTGCCGCATAACGTCGGCAATTTGCTTTTCACGCTTTCTCGTTTCTTTTTGCAAACTTTCAAATTCGCCGACCTCGGCCCGATTGAGACGGCTGTAAAACCAATTTAATTCTTCACGTAAGTTCGCCGATTGTTTACGCAGTTTCGACGAAGTTTTGTCGTTTTGTCCGACAAAAGCACCATCCAGATTTTCCGAGAGTGTCCGCGCGCGGCCTTTTTCAATCATCAAAAACGCTTTTTCCAATTCGTTTTCCGTTAAGTAAAGTTTTGCTAAACTCTCAAACGGCGCCAGCTTATCACCCAAAAAAGCCATCCTGAATTCTTCGGCGGGCAAAGGCTCGCGAAGCGTTTCGATCATTTTCACGGCTCTTTTGAAATAGCCTTCGGCTGTCCGATTGTCGTTGGTTTGCAACGCTAGGTTTCCAAGCGAAATTAAACAAATTTGCGCCAAATTTAATTGCTCAGTGCGGATGGCTTCGGCAAAGGTGGCCATCAGGAGTTTTTCCGTTCTTTTGAATTGATTCAAATTTCGCAACGTCTCGCCGTGAAGCCATTGGGCAAGAAGTTTTAATCGGGGATTCTCGGTTTTTTTGAGAAGTTTTTCGGACTCGCGAATAGCTTTCAGGGCATTTTTGTAATTTCCCCCCGATAGTTCCAATGAGGCTTTGGTTAATTTTACGCCCGCCGCACCAGTCGGATTTTTTTCCATGAGATAAAGCCGTTCCGCTTTTTTTAGTTCGCGTCTGGCTTTATTCCGGTCGTTTTTTAACAGTGCCGCTCTGCCGAAATTTGCCCGGGCCCGGGCTTCTTCGCCCTGCAATTTAAGGCGTTTGAGCGATTCAGTAACGTTTGCATAGATCGAAAACGCTTCGTCGGACAAATTCAATTCAAGATAAACATCGGCGATTTCCAGTTCGGCAATTGCGGTTTGATGCGGCATTTTCAGCTCGTCGTATTTTTGCCTCGAAAGTTGTAGAAAGCGTAATGCCTCGTCAAATCTGCCGCGAAAAAGGGCGAGTTTTCCCATGCTCGCCTCGATTTCTGCTTCAGTTACACTCATTTTCATTTCACGAGCCTTTGTTAGAGCATGACGGTAGAATTTTTCCGCTCTGCGATAATCGTTGAGTGAGGAATACGTGATTGCGAGGTCGTTTTCGCACATCGTCAACCACCTCGTATCGTTTAGATGGATAAATCTATTTCGGGCGGAAAGGAAAAACTTTTCGGCATCCGCATAAAATTCCCGCCGTAGAGAGACATTACCGAGATTCATCTCGATTTTGGCGGAGGCAAGAAGATCGCTGTGTTTTTCAAAAATCTTTAACGCCATTTTGCCGGTTTCAACTGCTTCGTCATAGCGACCGAGTAAAGAAAGAGCGTAAAGTTTGCTCACTTTAGGTTGTGCCGACTGACTAAATTGTTTCAGGGATCCAAATATTTCTGAAGATATATCAAGTTCGACAATAGCTTTCTCTATTTTACCTTCTGTTAAAGATGCAATACCTCTAGCCCAACTCGCCAGGGCCTTAACTTCATCGCCAGGAAAAATCTTACATAACGCTTCTAATGCTTTTGCAGCGTTGCGTGTTTTTTGCGGAGCTTTGGTCCACGAATCATAGCAAGTATCTTTCAAATCTGCGGCCAATTGGAGGTCAATCAAATCAGAATATTGCTTAAATAGAGACCGATGGTGATGCTTTTGGTTTGTAACGAGCAGTTTGTTAATGAGTTCCTGACGCCGCATAGCTCGATTAACACTATAACAAAACAATAAGGGGCGGATAATATCCGCCCCTTATTTCAACATGTTATTGAACAGGCTAAGATTGCCCAAGATTGTCCGCAAGATCTAAGACTCTAAGATAACGATAAGCATTTCCGACGCTTCCGAAAGAGAAACATCATTTGATTTCCAAATTTTCAAGCACAATTTCCTTGTCGTCTCCGGTCAATACCAGAACATATGTTCCCTCCACAATATTTTCAACCTTAAACTCGCTCAGATCATTTGTTTGCGTTTCAAAAGAGGTTTCCGTGTCGTTAATTTTTACTTCCGCCGATGCAAATCCTTCGCCCAATATCTGTCCTGTTATCTTGAAAGTTTTTCCGTCTTTTTCGATTCTCAGATCAACGCTGTTTTCTCCCGCACTGAAAAGCATCTGACGAACCTGCGATGCGGCTGCCGAACGTTCGCCAAATGCCGCGCGGTTTGGAGCCAGATCGATCTGCATAACCGCAAGAACTCGATGGATCATCGAAAGTTTCGGCTCCGCCGCTCGTGTGCGGTAAAGGTTTTTGGCGTATCTGACCGCATCAGCGGGCGCGTCAATCGTTTTGTCCTGCTGCATTCGCCCCACAATATGTTCAAGTATCTTTTCTTTCGAGTTATTCATCACTTTTCATCGGAGTCGGTTTACTCTCTCCATTCATACAGTGTTCCTGAAAATCAAAAAAATACATTTCACCGTTATTTTGTAAGTATCGTCTGAAGTTTTTTAAGGCAGCGCGCCCGCATCGGGCTAATGCTTGTTTCTCCAACGCCGATCGCCAGTGCCACCTCGGCATAGCTTGCGGACGGCTCGCTCAGGTAGATCATAGAAAGTATTTGCCGGCACTTTTCCTCTAAGTTACGCACGGCTGTGCGGATCAAATGCTGCTCCTCGAGTTCGATCAAGGTTTCGTCGGCGAGCGGCGAGCGATCAGCGAGGCTCGCCATTTCGGCGTCCATTTCCTCTTCCGATTCGGGTGAGTAAAACCCTTTAGAGCCACGTATTACCGACCAAGTTTTGAATTTTGCGGTGGTTACGAGCCACGACCTTATCCTGTCAGGCTGCTTGATCTCATTGATCTTTTCGAAGAGTGTGAGAAATACTTCCTGAAATACGTCCGAAGCCTGTTCTTCGCTTAGCCCCGCGCGTCTCGGAATCGCGAAAATGAGGCGTTGGTAACGGTTAACCAGTTGGTCCCAGGCCGTCTGATCATTTCCCCGGCATCTTAGTACAAGATCCGCGTCCGCTTTGGCCAGATCGGTAGAACCTAAGACTGGAGGTAGTAAGGAAATTGACACGTCGTAACGATTCTGAAATACACGGCTGGAAATGACAAGGCGGAGAGGCAAATGGAGATGATTTCTCCTATAAAAAGCTCATCGCGTGTGATAACATTTCGTTTTCGTTTGTATAAGGAAAATTAGTACCTCGCACCTCGGTACGCCGCATCTTACGTCTGTTATGGATAAATTTTTGGTTCGCGGCGGCAATCCGCTGAAGGGAAAGATCGAGATCGGCGGAGCCAAGAATTCGGCCCTTCCGTGCCTTGCGGCAACACTTCTTACGGCTGAAACCGTTACGCTTCACAACGTCCCTTATGTAAAGGATCTCATCACACAGCGGCGGCTGCTCGAAGATCTCGGCGCGACGGTTTTGACGCCGGAGTTGAGAACACACAAGGTTAACGCCGGGAATGTCCAAGTTTTTGAGGCACCGTACGAATTAGTGAAAACGATGCGTGCGAGCGTTTTGGCGTTGGGCCCGCTCTTGGCGCGCTTTGGACAGGCAAAGGTGAGCCTGCCGGGCGGCTGTGCGATCGGTACGCGGCCGATCGATCTGCACCTCAGGGCTTTTGAACAGCTTGGAGCAGACGTTTCTCTCGAATCCGGGGATGTCGTCGCCCGTGCGCCCAAGGGCCGCCTTGTCGGTAACACCATTAATTTTGAAAAGATAACTGTCACGGGCACCGAGAATGTAATGATGGCGGCTGCTCTGGCAAAAGGCAAAACGACCATTCACAATGCGGCGGAGGAACCCGAGATCGAGGATCTTGCCGAACTTCTCAATAAAATGGGAGCGCGTATCAAGGGAGCCGGCACCTCTACGATCCAGATCGACGGAGTCGAGGCTCTTGGCGGTGCCGAACATACTATCATTCCTGATCGAATAGAAGCCGGCACCTTTATCGTTGCAGCGGCTATCACAAATGGCGAGATCGAGATAAAAAGTTGTGTGCCGGAACATCTTACGGCTGTCATCCGGAAACTGCGTGACGCGGGCGTCGCGATTGAGGAGCTTAACCAGAGCACGCTGCTGGTCAAATGCTCTTCGGGCGGTCTCAAGGCAAAAAACGTTACGACCGAGCCTCACCCTAACTTTCCGACCGATATGCAGGCGCAGTACATGGCGTTAATGACGCAGGCCGAAGGGACGTCGACAATTACCGAGACTATATTTGAAAATCGTTTTATGCATGCATCCGAACTCATCCGAATGGGTGCGGATATTCAAATTTCGGGCAACAAGGCTTTCGTAAAAGGCAAGACCCGGCTCATGGGAGCTCGGATAATAGCATCCGATTTGCGGGCCTCGGCATCGCTTGTTTTAGCTGCTTTGTGCGCCCAAGGTGAAACGACGATCGACCGCGTTTACCATATCGATCGCGGCTATGAGACTATCGTGCGAAAGTTCCGCAGCTTGGGCGCCGATATTGAGCGGATCACCGAAAATCTCGCGTCAGATGCCGGCGGGCACGCAAGCGAGGCCGCTAAATAATAAATGAACCAAGGTCGTCGATGTTTTGATAAAGGCGTTCGATTATGAATGTAGAAGACTGTATTTTTTGTAAAATTGGCGTCGGGCAAATTCCGTCGGAGCTGGTTTTTGAAGATGATCGTTGTGTTGCCTTTAACGACCTAAGCCCGCAGGCGCCGACACATATTCTGATTATTCCGCGCGATCATGTCGATTCGCTCGATAAAACAGACGAGGGGCAAGCCGCCGCGCTCGGCCATTTGCTCTTAACTGCCGCTAATATTGCTCGTGACAAAAGATTTGCCGAAAATGGGTACCGCATTGTGATCAACACCAATTCCGACGGAGGCCAGACGGTATTTCATCTTCACCTGCATCTGCTTGCGGGCCGGTCGTTTATTTTTCCGCCGGGTTAGTGTCGTTCGAATCGGATCTTTAGGTGCCAAAGGTTGTATGAAACAAGTATTAATAATTGTCGTTATCACAATTTCTGTAATATTGGGAGTTGATTGTTCGCGTAACAGTGCGAACGTGGCGGAAGGGAACACCAATGCCAATACCGCTACGGAATCGCCGTTTGCCGGTATCCTTGACGCTAATACAGCCCTTACCGTAGGCGACCGGATGCTGGACGAAAACCAGACGGAAATGGCGATCGAGGCTTACAAGCGGGGCGTCAAGCTCAATCCGGATCTACCCGAACCGCATTTCAAACTGGGGATCGCTTACGCCCTGCTCGACATGCAGATACAGCAAAGCGGCGAGGTCACAGAGACTGAGACCAATACAAACGGAAAGAAAGACGCCGTCACAAAAACTAGATCGGTTCGCGAGTTTGAAAAAGCGGTTGAGACCTATAAAAAGTGGCTTGTCGCAAATCCGAACGACGACACCGCACATTATAACCTTGCGCGCACCTACAATAAGCTCAATTTCGATGACGAAGCGGAAAAAGAGTTTAGGCAGGCGGTAAAATTAAAACCTGACGACACCGAGTATCAGACCGAACTCGGAGCCATTCTGATCAAACTCGCACAATACCGCGAAGCGATCGCGCCGCTAAAAAAGGCGGCCGAGCTTGATCCGTCAAACGAACGAGCCGCGGGACTGCTCGAAGACGCAGAAGCCGGCCGCCAACGGCTCGATTATGTAGCTCCGAAAAAAGACGCGAACAAGGCAAATGCGAACCAATCGGCAAATTCCAATGCGAACATCAATTCGAATTCGAACTCGAATTCTGCTTCAAAGCCATTGCCGGGAAATACCAACAAACCAAAAAAAGAAGCGCCAAAAGACAAAAAGCCGACTAAATTTACCGAGAGGGATCAATAATTTGAAAATGGAGACTGCTGGAAATTACGGCTTGATTGGCGGTATAATTGACCAACGAAAATGCATAAAAGGTTAATGCTCAAAAATGCGTTGCGACAGCTTAGGCACGGTTTCAATCGACCGTTCATGGTGATGTTCGAAACGACGCTTCACTGCAACATGAAATGCGGCTATTGCGCCATCTGGCAAAATCAGCAGCCGGAGGACCGGGCGGTCCGCGACCGCGTCTTCAAGCGGATGGACGAAGCGGCGGAAATGGGCGTGTTTGCATGGAGCATGTCCGGCGGCGAGCCTCTGATGAATCCGAATGTGCCGGACTATATCGAATACGCATCAAAAAAGGGCTTTTTTACCTCGATGCCGACAAATGGTTTGGCGCTAAAAAAATATGCCGAGTCATGTGTAAAGCTTGACCAATTGGAGGTCTCGATAGACACTCTTGACCGTGAAAAATTTCATGAGCGGCGCGGTATCGACGGTTTGCCAACTATCCTTTCCGCACTCGATTACATTAGCGACAATAAGCTCAAACACAATCTGGTTCAGATAAACGCGGCGGTTGACGAATCGAATCTGGACGATCTGCCCGCTCTCGCGAAATTTTGTACGGAACGCGGCTTTCTTCTCCACACCGAGGCCGTACATAACGTGGTCCGGACTACTTTCAAAACTGAAGATGTCGAGATGGAACAAGCAGGTTTGGACAAGGTTGCAGCGTACGTCATGAAGCTTAAAAAAGAATACAAGTGTGTTCGTTTTTATACCGATTATTACAAATTCTATCGCGGCGGCGGTTTTACAAAAAAATTCCCGTGCCGCTCGGCATCGCATCTGGTAAACATGCGGCCGGACGGCTCGATCCAGTTTCCGTGCGCCTTTGTTTCGACACATCGGGGAGCACCGGAAATGAGCCTGCGGGACATTTATGCGTCGCCAGAGGTTCGCGAGATCATCAAACAGTCACCGGACATGTGGGACTTTTGCAAAGGCTGCAAGATCGGATGTCCATACGAAGTTTCCGTTTACAGAAATAATCCCTGGACGGCGATTTGGAGCGCGATGGAGTTTTTACAGCTTATTTGAGTTCTTATGTGCTCTTTGCGGCAGGCCACCGAGATTGCGGTAAGCGTGACGAATCTCGTCAAGCGTTACAAAAAAGGCACCGAGGCCAATCGGGGTATCGATTTTATCGCGCAAAAGGGCGAGGTGATTGCTATCCTGGGGCCAAATGGCGCTGGTAAAACAACATTTTTGCGGCAATTGACAACGGAATTGAAGCCGACCTCCGGCAAGATCGAAGTTTTCGGCGTGGATGTGATAAACGAGCCGCAAAAGGCGAAATTGTTGATGGGCATCTCGCCGCAGGAATCGGGTTTTTTCGAGACTTTGACCGTAAAACAGCATTTGGAGCTGTTCGGAAAACTCAAGGGACTGAGTAAGGCTGAGTCCCAGCTTCAAACGGCCGAGCTTCTGAAAGCGCTGGACCTTAAAAATGAAACGCGCAAACTCGTCGGCCAACTCTCGGGTGGACAGCGGCGGCGGATATTGATCGGGCTGGCCTTATTGGGAAATCCGCCGTTACTTGTTTTGGATGAGCCTACGAGCGGACTTGACCCTGCATCGCGTCGTCTGGTGTGGAATGTTCTCAAGAAGGTAAATGACGAGGGGGCGACGGTGATAGTCTCGACGCATTATATGGAAGAGGCCGAGCGGCTATGTGATCGCGTTGCATTCATAAACAACGGGCAGATCGTAGCGTCGGGTACCGTTGCGGAGCTACGCGCAATGTTCCCTTCGCGGTATCGAATACATTACACGTTTGGCCAGGAAACTGCGGAGATGCCGCAAACCTTATTTTTTGACACATTTGGCGAGGTTGAAAACTTTATTAAACTAAGGGAGCCGACGGAGTATCAGATCGCGACCTCGACTCTCGAGGACGTTTATTTTTCGCTTGTGGGTCAAGATTTGAACGGAAACGGCGAAGGAGAAAGTCTCAAAAAATGAAAAAGGTGCTCTCTGACATCTTTTGCGTTTTCCAGATCCATCTGGCTCGATTACGCGCCGAGTCGGGGCCGTTTCTGCTGGCCGCGATCGTTTTTCCGATCGGAATGTACCTCTTTGCAAACGGCGTGGTTGCAAAGAACATAGGTATGGAATTGCCAAATTCCGCCAAACTTCATTTTCTGGCCGCGTCGCTGGTTTTTTCGCTGTCATTGACCGCAATTAGCTGGTTTGGTTATTTGCTGCTTGAAAATCGTTTCACGGGACGTTTGAAATTATTCGCCACGATGCCGGTCACCGTTTCCGCATATGTTTTCGGCGTACTGATATTTGCTCTCGCACAGGGAGCGATCGCAACCATTTCGATGCTCGCGGGTGCCTGGCTTCTCGGGGTAACGACGCAATTCAGCGGTATCGATGGGATGCTTTTGCTTGCAGTCGTGGTCTTTTTGTCGCTTATTTCCTTGTGCGGGATCAGCCTCATAATTGCCGCTCGGGTTCGTAGTTTTAGCGAAGGGTCGCTGATGACAGACGCGCTCGGGGCCGGACTAGTATTGCTCGCACCGATCTATTATCCGTCGGAAACGCTTCCGATTGCTCTGCAATGGCTGGGAAAGATATTGCCTACGACATATATTTTTGAGGCCATCAACAAAGTTTTGGCAGGAAACTCAGTTATTTGGAGTGAGCTAATGATTTTAACAATTATGGCGGTAGTTACTCTGCTAGCCGGCTTTTCTCAAATGAAATGGAGGGAAAACTGAGAGACGAGCGAATTTTGATATTAACGCTTTCATTTGGCGCCGGCCATGTTCGTGCGGCTGAAGCTATCGGTGCGGAATTTGCCCGCCGAAAGCCCGAAGCGAAAATACGAATCGTCGATGCTCTCGAAAATTGCCGCTTTCTATTTCGTGTGTTTTATCTCTGGACATACTGGTTTATGATCCGTTTTACACCCGGTCTCTGGGGCAGGTTTTTTGCGTCCCGGGTCAAACGCAATGATCTGCAAACTGCTCCCGTTTGGGCATGGCTATGGGGATGCGAGCGAGTTTTTGCCGAGATCAAAACATTTCAGCCTGACATGATCGTTTGCTGCGAGGTCGGAGCCTCGGAACTCGCGATAATCGCCCGACGGACAAATTTAACCGATGCTGAGATCATAAACGTGATCACTGACTTTGAAGCTGAACCGATCTGGGTCACGCCGGAGGCCAGCGTCTTTGCTGTGGCGCATGCATCCGTTGGCCACCAATTGGAAAAATGGGGGGCACCCGCCGAAACGATCCAGGTGTGCGGGATACCGATCGATCATAGTTTTGCCATCAAATACGACAATGGAGAAACACATCAGTTATTTGGGCTTGATAACTGTCCAATTGTTCTGATAATGGGCGGCGGCATGGGGCCGACCCGGATGGACACGGTTGCCGCTAAACTTCTGGACAGCAATGAGCATTTGCAGATTGTCGCTCTCCCGGGGCGTGACAAAAAAATGGGCCGTAAGCTCGGAAAGTTAATAAACGGCGAAAACACGAGTCTGCATATTGTGCAATGGACCGGCGAGGTTGCCCGTTTGATGCGGGTGGCCGACCTTTTAATAACCAAATCGGGTGGGCTGACTCTCGCGGAATCGGCGGCCTGCGGAGTGCCGCTTGTGCTATTTGATTCGATTCCTGGGCCTGAAAACGCGAATGCCTTGTATTTCACCAGTGCGGGGGCGGCCGTGATGACTTCAGACTCAGGCGAGACCGCTCGTGTCTCTCTGGATATTTTATCCGATAAGCAAAAACGTGACTTGATGGCTGAAAGTGCCGCAAAATTAGCCTTGCCAAAAGCAACGGAGGACATCGTAGATCTTGCGGTTAACAGACTCGCGTCAAGACTGGAATATCCAAATGAAGTCAAAATGCCGGCCGGCCAGGCGGCGAACAAAAATAGCAGGCCCGTAATGATCCTGACTATTTCGAATGGTTACGGGCATATTCGATTGGCCGAATCTCTTGCGTCCGCGATCCGTATCGAACAGCCATTTACGTCCGTGGAAATTATTGATGTCGCCGATTACATGTCGCCGCTTGCCCGATTCACACACCTTACGGCCTATTTGTGGCTTATCAAAAATCTGCCGAATGTTTGGGCATACATCGACCGTTTCCAGAAAAAGCAAGCAGGAACAAGCCCGGAATGGTTTTATCGGCGTGGATGCCGCCGGTTGTTTGCTCTGGCATGCGAGGTTCGCCCGAGCGCTCTTGTTGCGACCGAGGTGGGCTGCTGCGAGATCGCGGCTCTGATCAAACGCGACCTGAGGCTTGATGTGCCGCTCGTAGCTGTCAACGGCGAGATGGACGCCGACCGCGCATGGGTTCAGCCGGAGGTTGATGTTTACAGTTGCGTGAGCGACGAATGCGGCGAATCCTTCATATCGAACGGAGCTCCTCGAGAACGAGTCGAGATCTGGGGGTCGACGCTGTCAATCGGATTCGAAAGATTGCGGGACCGTGGATTGGAACGGTTGGCGGTGTGCGACCGGCTCGGCCTCGATTCGGAAAAACACCTCGTTTTGATCGCTGGCGGAAGTGAGGGGATTGGATCAATCGAAGAAACGACCGCAAGATTGTTAAGCCTATCTTCTCCCAGCCCGCAAATTGTCGTGCTGACCGGTCGCAATGAGCGTTTGAAATTACGTTGCGAAGCGCTTGCAGATGAATCGCGACGCAACCGATTGAGAGTATTAGGTTGGACGGCGCCGGAGGAAATGCCGCAGTTGATGAGCGCGGCCGATCTGATGGTTTCGAAACTTGGTAGTATGTTCTACGAAGCGATCGTCTCGGAACTGCCAATGGTCGCTTTGAACCCGCCGCCCGGTGCGGAACGGGTGCAACACCGGCTTCTCGACGAATGGGGAGTAGGACGGGCCGTTCGGACAATGGATGAAATGACCATAACGGTCGCGGATTTGCTGAAACATCCGGAGAAACTTGAGGGGATGCGTAAGAAGGAACGCGAGAGGAGACCGTCCAATGCGGCTCAACGTGTGGCACAATGGCTCGATAAGGCAGATTGCCGAGACTATGCAATGAAGGGAAATTTACCGTCCAACATTGGAGATTTAGCCCGGCGCACTGGCCTCCGGAGTGGCTTTTAATAGCGAGGAATATGCTTGACGCTTTGGCAATTATCACTGTAACAGCCGCCGCCGCCGGATTGGCGGGCGGGTATTATGCGACGTATTCCGTACGATCTCAGGTTTTGGGAGAAACTATTTGGCACGGGAAAACCGACACCAACGCGGTCGTCCTGACTTTTGACGACGGCCCGAGCGAAGACACCGATGCGATTCTTGATGTCTTGAAGGAATATAAAGTAAAGGCAGCATTTTTTATGGTCGGCAGACAGGTGGAAAAATTTCCGGATACTGCCCGGCGGGTCCTTGCCGAAGGCCATGAAATCGGTAATCATTCGCTTTCACATTCAATTTTCTTATACCAAAGACCCGTATCGACCAGACGCGAAATGGAAACTACGCAAAATATAATAAGTGCGATTACTGGTGTCACACCCGCGATCGCGCGACCGCCATGCGGCGTGCGAACGCCCGCGTACTTCGCGGCTGCGCGACGGCTGGGCCTAAAAACCGTGCAGTGGAGCGTCGCGGGTTTTGATTGGAAACCAATTACCGCACCAAAGATCGCCGCGAATGTTTTGAGCGATCTCGAAGCAGGGTCGATCGTTTTGCTTCATGACGGCGATGATACGCTCAAGAATCGGCGTATTGAAACGGCTCGTGCATTGCCATTGATCATTGAGGGGATTTTGTCAAGAAATCTGCGGATTGTTTCATTGAAGGAGCTTTCAAACGAGGAAAATTAAGCTGCATCGAGAACGATTTTTTGTTCGAAGCGGCGACAAACAGCGAATATGAATACTGACTCTAATTTAACCAATTTATTTACGGAATCCGTTAAGCCTAAGTTGTTTATGGATTTTGACGGCACGATCTCTGAGGTCGACGTGATTGACGCGATTTTGGAAAAATTTGCCGATTCGCGTTGGCTTGAAACTGAAAATGAATGGATCGAGGGAAAGATCGGATCGCGCGAATGCCTTAGAAAACAGTTTTCGTATGTGCAGGCATCGTCCGAACAACTATTTGAGTTCGTTGACACACTAAATATTGATGAGGGGTTTCAATCGGTACTTAATTTTTGTCGCGAAATGGATTTGAATGTTCATATTATTAGCGACGGTTTTGAGGAGTATATTGGCCGGATGCTCGATAGATATTTGACGGACCCTTTTGAAATGGAGCGAATCACTGTCTCGGCCAATTCCTTGATCTCTCTGGGTGAGAATCAATGGGCTACGACATTTCCTCATTTTGATGAGGTTTGTGTTGATGGCTGCGCGACGTGTAAACCGGCGGTCATGCAATTGCACAATCCTTTTTCGGCAAACACAATTTTTGTCGGTGACGGAATGTCCGACCGTTTTGCCGCCCAGTCGGCGAATTTTATTTTTGCGAAATCGAAGCTCGCTGAGTATTGTTACCAGAATTCGATCACGCACACGTCATATCGATCCCTGAATG
>JAYUDV010000327.1:0-1147 GCA_043739565.1 Chloracidobacterium sp. | reverse complement strand
AGCATGAAAAGTTTTTGGTTCAGGAAGGTAAGGTCGTCGAGGCGCAGCGGCTGCACCAGCGGACGATGTACGATCTCGAGATGATCAAAGAGATGGGTTTTTGCCGCGGCATCGAAAATTATTCACGGCATCTGACCGGCAAACTGCCCGGCGAGCCGCCACCGACGCTGCTTGATTATTTGCCGTCAAATGCGCTGATGGTCATTGACGAATCGCACCAGACTGTCCCGCAATTAGGTGCAATGTTTAAGGGCGATCAGTCGCGGAAAGGCACGCTGGTTGAATACGGTTTCCGTTTGCCAAGTGCGAAAGACAACAGGCCGCTGAATTTTCAGGAGTTTGAGGAACGTGTCAAACAAACGATATATGTCTCGGCGACGCCCGGCCCATACGAATTAAACAAGACGCAAGGCGAAATCATCGAACAGATAATTCGACCGACAGGTTTGCTTGATCCCGTAGTCGAGGTGCGTCCGGTCAAGGGCCAGATAGACGATCTTCTGGAAGAATGCCGTCTGCGTGCCGAACGCAACGAACGCGTGTTGGTGACAACGCTGACTAAGCGAATGTCCGAAAACCTAAGTGAATATTTTTCTGAGGTCGGCGTCAAGGTGAGGTATCTACATAGCGATATTCACACGCTCGAACGGATCAAGATCTTGCGCGATCTGCGTCGGGGCGAGTACGACGTACTAGTTGGCATCAACCTTCTTCGCGAAGGCCTCGATCTGCCGGAGGTCTCGCTCGTCGCAATACTCGATGCCGATAAGGAAGGTTTTTTGCGTTCGGAACGCTCGCTCATCCAAACGATGGGCCGCGCGGCGCGTAATTCCGAAGGCAAGGCAATTCTTTACGCCGACAAGATCACAAAATCGATGGAATATGCGATCAGCGAAACCGATCGGCGCCGGAAGGTTCAGGAAGAATACAACACCGAACATGGCATCACGCCGACCACTATCATTAAATCGATCGATGCATTGCTCGTGACCGCTTACGAAGCGGATTACTTTAAGGTACCGCTCGACCTCGATAAATTTGAGGAATATTCACCAAAACAGCTCAAGGAAACGATCCAACAACTCGAGGCCGACATGCGTCACGCCGCCAAAGAGATGAAATTCGAGCAGGCGGCTGAGATCCGCGA
>JAYUDV010000326.1:0-8778 GCA_043739565.1 Chloracidobacterium sp. | reverse complement strand
TCCGCTGGCGGAAACGGAACATGGTCACTGGCTTCCCGCTATCCCGAACGCTTTGCGGCCATCGTTCCCGTCTGCGGGTTTATTTTTAAGTTCAAGGGCACGACGAGTGGCATCGACTATCCGGCTCTTGCACCCACAGACGCAGGCGATCCGTATGCATTCATTGCAAAAAAAATTGCGACGATCCCGGTGTGGATATTTCATGGTGACGCGGACAAGACCGTATCCGTCGAGGAATCGCGAAAAATGGCGGCTGCGCTCAAAGCGATTGGTGCAAATGTCCAATACACCGAGTTTCCCGGCGTCGATCACAACGCCTGGGACCCGGCCTATGCCCGCGCCGATCTGATCGAATGGATGTTGAGGCAGCGGCGAAATTAAGAAGCTTATGAAACGATGCCCTGGAGAAGGTCAACCGCACGGGATCAGACGCGAGTTCGGCGTCGGCTCTCTACTAACGGAGGACGAAAATGAGTAACCAAATGACAAGGCTATCTCGACGAGAAATGTTTTCCGGCATTGCTGGCGCAGTCGGCGCGGCGTGTCTGACGCGAGGCAATACCGCTTATGCTGAGGGCGGCGAGTACATGTTTGCGCCCGGACTGACCTATCTCAACACCGGCTCGCTCGGCCCGACGCCGCGCTCTATTCTCGACGTTGTCGTGAAAGCGTGGAACGAACTCGAGATGAATCCGGTCATGCAGGCTTACGGCGGTGCGGTGAGCACACTTGCTGACAAGACACGTGAAGCGGTCGCCGGTCTCATCGGCTGTTCAGCGGACGAGGTGCTCTTAACGCGCAGCACTACGAACGCGATGACTATTGCTGGCCTTGGCGTCGAACTGTCTCGCGGCGATCGCGTTCTGACGACGGATGTTGAACACGAAGGAGGCAGCGCCGTTTGGACACACCTTGAGAAGCGGCGGGGTATCGGTATAGATCGCGTCACGATAGCCCCGGAGGACCACGATGTCAAAGGCATAGTCGAGCGTTTCGACCGCGCGATAACAAAACAGACCAGGGTCATCAGTGTCAGCCACGTAATTACGTCGACGGGCCTGAGGATGCCGGTCCGCGAGATCGTCGCATTAGCAAAGGGGGCCAAGAGCCGTAATATCCTGACGATCATTGACGGAGCACAGGCCGTTGGAAATATCGAGGTCGATGTAAAAGCGATCGGTTGTGATGCATATGCCGCTCCCGGACATAAGTGGCTGATGGCTCCGAAAGGGACGGGCTTTCTATATATACGGAAAGAATCGGCATCGCAGATACAGCCGGTCGAATGGATTGACGGCAAGACATACGTCATCGGATCGGCCGGGATAGGGTCGCTGCCGCTAGTGGTCGGCCTTGGTGCCGCGATCGAGGCGGCAAAAAAGCGTGGCATCGCGGTATCTGAAGCCCAAAACCTTCGTCTCATGGACCGTGCGTACGAGGGGTTGAAAAGAATGGCCAGAGTGAGCGTTGTAAGCGCCCCGCCCGGGCCGCTTGCGACCGCATTGGTCGCCTTCAGGCTTCCGGACGCGGTAGACAGCTCCGCATTCCGTAATACGATGCGGGAGAAATACAAGCTTGTTTTGAAGCAGACTGAGAAACGTTGGTTCAACGGGATGCGCATCTCGCCGCACGTTTTTAATACAGAAGCCGACATCGACGCCGCGCTAAAAGCGATCGCGTCGGAACTGACCTGAAAACCGACGGTAGACAAAACACTGCGATATGAAACGATGCCCTGAATGCAGAAAAGATTATTTGGACGATAGCCTGCTGTATTGTCTCGACGACGGTACGCCGCTTGTGCAGGGCAGCGTGAGCGACGAGCCGGCGACGGCAATTTTGTCGGGCGTGCGATCTCAGGCGAAAGGCCGACGAGAATGATCGACGCGGCACACGAGACGGCCACGCCGGACAAGAGCGGGAAAAAAGTTGTGGCATCCGTTTGGCTCTCACGCTTTCCTTGGATCGCGGCCGGAGTATTTGCGTTGATCGCATTTGGGTTGAGCTTTGCCTATCTCTATCGAGGTACGGGTACGGCCGACGTGGTTCGGCTTTCGTTCGAGCCGCCAGCGGAACTTTCCTTCAACGACGTTCAGCCAGACACCGCCGTGATCTCACCGGACGGACGCAGGGTTGCGTTTTCGGCAAACGGAGCCGACGGCAAGAATATGCTCTATGTGCGCGAATTGAATACGGTCGAGGCGAAACTGCTGCCGGGTTCCGATAATCCGCTTGAGCCATTTTGGTCGCCGGACAGTAAATCGGTCGCGTATGGCTCGAATGGAAAACTGAAACGCTCTGATCTAAACGGCGGCAACGCCCAGGTTCTGTGCGATGCGGCCCGTATGGTCGGAGGAAGCTGGAGTAAGGATGGAACGATCGTCTTCGTTCCCGATTACCGAACGACAGTCGTGCAGGTCTCGGCCACGGGCGGCGAACCGAAACCGGTCGCGATGAATATAGAGCAAGGTAATGAGGAACGTCATCGTTACCCATACTTTCTGGCCGACGGCCGCCATTTTGTTTTCAATCGAGAGACGAAAGGCATCTGGGCCGGCTCACTTGATTCACCGGAGATCGTCCAAATCGTGCCGGATAATTCGCCCGCCGTGTATTCGAGGCAAGGGTGGCTGATCTTTATCCGTAACGATGCGCTAGTTGCCCAAGCATTCGATCCGGCAAAACTCGCACTCAGTGGTGACGCAATGCCTATCATCTCCTACCAAAAAAGCTGGGTCAACAATTTTCGCTTCTCCGCCTCGGACAACGGAAATCTAGTTTGGCAGGGAGTTTGGGAGAGAGAATATCAGCTTACCTGGTTCGACCGCGAGGGCAAGCAGGTCGGAACGGTCGAGGCTCCCGTAAAGATTGCCACCGGACTTGACCCGATTATTTCGCCTGATGGCAAACGTGTCGCCGTTAAACGAAATCCACCGAACACTATCTGGGTGATCGACCTCGAAAAAGGCACAAGCGTAAAAATAACGTCCGATTTTGGGCAGATGCCTGTTTGGTCGCCGGACGGTTCACGTCTTGCCTATAGCGGCGTTGGCGGTCTTGTTATAAAGGCGGCAAATGGCCTTGGTGATGCCGAGACCGTGCTGGCACTTGGCGCGACATTTCCGAAATCGTGGTCGCCCGATGGAAAATATATTATCTTTTTGAAGCGCGGCGTCAAAACCCGTCTTGACATGTATTCGGTAGCAATGGATAGCGAGCGGAAAGAGACTCTATTGCTGAATTCGCCGTCCGACGAAGTGAGTCCGGAGCTTTCGCCCGACGGCAAATGGCTTGCGTATGGCAGTGACGACACCGGCAGTTACGAGATATATGTTCAGGCATTTTCTAACGGAAAGCTGGGTGCCGACCGGAAGCGAATCTCGACAACCGGCGGTCGTATGCCCGTATGGCGTCGGGATAACGGGGAACTATACTTCATCGCCGCCGATGGCCAGATGATGTCAACTTCCGTTAAGATAAGCGGCTCCGAGTTTGGTTTCAGCCCACCCAAAGCTTTGTTCAAAACAAGGACACTTGCTCTTTTCGGTGCCGTCCATGAGTTCGATATCTCCCCCGATGGCCAGCGTTTCCTGATCGGCACGCTTATCGGTGACCCTAAAGCTCCGCCGCCGACAGTGATCCTTAATTGGACGGCGGCTTTGAAGAAATAGAGGCTTATGAAGAGATGCCCTGAATGTGGACGAGATTACAATGACGATTCGATGAGCTTCTGTCTCGATGACGGATCTGAATTGCTTTTTGGCCCGGCGTCTATGGATGAACCGGCGACGGCGATCCTGCACTCGACGGCGGCTCCGGGCGAGGCTCCGACGCTTGCTCAGATACAACTGACGGAGCAAACGGCTATTTTGCCCAATGGTACAGGCGATATTGTTCCGAAATCTCGTGGTTTCGACAAGAGACTTCTGGCTGTCCCGCTTATTCTCGCGGTCATCGTCCTCGGCAGCTTTTTCGGATATCGATACATCAATCCTGCCAAACAGATCCATTCCATCGCCGTGATACCGTTTGAAAATAAAAATTCCGATGCCGACACGGATTACCTGTCCGACGGTTTGGCGGAATCGCTGATCTTTCGCCTGACGCAGATTCCCGATTTGCGGGTTAGCCCGACGAGTTCGGTGATGCGTTACAAGGGAAAGGAGACTGATATTGCAAAGATCGCCTCCGAACTTGGCGTAGATGTGGTGATGACCGGACGCCTTACCAAGCGGGGCGACAATCTGAACATCACGGTCGAGTTGGTGGATGCCCGAACCAACAAGTCGCTGTGGGGCGAGCAGTATGAACGGAAACTTTCGGAATTATTGACCACCCAACGCGAGATCGTCGCCGAGATCGTGGGCAAACTGCAGCTGAAACTGTCGGGCGAGAGCGAGCAAAAGCTGGCGAAGAAATACACCGACAACAACGAAGCCTATCAGCTTTATCTGCAAGGTCGTTTCCACTTTGCCAAGCGAACGAAGGACGACATTCTGAAAGGCATAGATTACTTTCAACAGGCGATCAAACTCGACCCAAACTTTGCTCTTGCTTATGCCGCAATTGCCGAATCGTACAATTCATTAGGGAAAAATGCAGACCTCCCGCCGAAAGAGCTTATTCCACAAGCAAAGGCGTCGGCAAGGCGAGCCTTGGAGATTGACCCGACACTTGCCGAAGCACACGGAGCTTTGGCTGATTCACTTGCCCTTTACGATTGGAACTGGGCGGAGTCCGAACGCGAATACGGGAAAGCACTTCAGCTCGATCCGAATGTTTCATATATTCATCTGACTCGCGGCGTTAGTTACTTCGTACCTTTAGGAAAACGGGAAGAGGCGGTTGCGGAATTGAAGAAGGCAGTTGAACTTGAGCCTCTTTCTCTTATTAACAATGCGATTTTTGGTCTCAGTTATTTATATGCGGGGCAAACTGAAAAAGCGTTGGAGCAGGGAAAGAAAACCTATGACCTTGAGCCGGATTTTAGATTTGGACGGCAATATCTTGGTTATGCATATATAACAATCGGAAGGTATGATGACGCGATAGCAGTCGCAGAAAAAGCCCTGAAACTATCTCCACAGTCACAAGAAGACCTTGTTGTTGTCGGCACCGCCTATGCCAAGTCGGGACGCAAACTTGAGGCTCAGCAATATCTTGACAAATTCAAAGAATTAGCGAAAACGAGGTATGTCAGGACTGTCTATACTGCCAGTATTTACGCCGCACTTGGCGACAAAGATAAAGCCTTCGGTGAATTGGAGAAATCTTTTGAGGATAAGGATTGTTTCTTACCCCGAATAAAATTAGACCCGTTCATGGACCCGCTCCGCAACGATGCGCGATTCAAGGATTTGATGATACGGATGGGTTTGCCGGAATGAACTTGAAAAAATGAGGCGGCTGGGATGGCTACGGGCGGATGCGTCAGGAAATAAGCATCGAAGAACTGAATGCCAAACAGGCAAAAGACCCCAACGGATATGTTAAAGCGATGGATTATGCCAACGCATATGCCTGGGGCAAAGACAAAGATAAGTCGATCGAATATCTGAACAAAGCGTTTGACGAACGTGACAGGCAGATGCTCCAACTAAAGGTCAGTAAAACTTGGGACTTCGTGCGAGACGACCCGCGATTTAAGGAATTGGTCAGACGAGTCGGGATTCCTGAATAGAATTTAACCTATGAAACGATGCCCTGAATGCCGACGGGATTATTACGACGACACGCTGTTTTACTGTCTCGACGACGGAAATGCGCTGCTCGAAGGCCCGGCGTCGGTGGATGAACCCGCCACGGCGATCCTGTCAGAACCGGGAGCGGCTTCGGCCGTGAGCTCAGCCGAACCGGTAGCGACTGGGTTCCGGTCGGACGGCGAGTCGAGCGAATCAAAGACGGCGATACTGTCGCACGCGGGAGCAGAGGCGGAGCCTCAAAGCAAGTTGGGGGAAGCCACGGAAAGGCAAAGCCTTTCCGCACATCAGGCGGCAAAGCCGCGGGAGAATGTTGGCAGTAGGCAGCGGCAGTTGGCAGTTGTAGGGATTGCAGTTTTGATTCTCATCGGCGGATTTTTTGGCTACCGATATTTTGCTCCAACCAAACAGATCGAATCGATCGCCGTGATGCCGTTTGTTAACGAAAGCGGAAATGCGGATGTTGAATATCTTTCCGACGGAATGACCGAGACGTTGATCAGCAGTTTGACGCGATTGCCGAATCTTAGTGTGAAGGCTCGTTCATCGGTATTTCGTTACAAAGGCAAGGAAATAGAGACGAAAACTATCGGTAAAGAATTGAACGTGCAAGCGATCCTGAACGGGCGAGTTGTTCAGCGCGGCGACCAGCTAACTCTAAGTTTGGAACTGGTTGATGTTGCGACCGAAAATGCGATATGGAGCCAGCAATACACTCGGAAGCAAACCGATCTCGTGTTATTGCAAACCGAGATCGTCCATGATGTTTCCAGCAAGCTCAAGTCGAAACTCTCAGGGGCGGATTTGGCGAAGGTCGAAAAGAATTATACCGCCAACGCGGAAGCATATCAGCTTTATCTCAAGGGCAAGTATTCCGCGAACAAATTCACCAAAAAAGGATTTCAACAGAGCATCGATTATTTTAACCAAGCCATTGCGCTTGACCCGAACTATAGCTCGGCTTACAGCGGCCTAGCTTATGCGTATATATTGCTCGATGATTGGTTTGAACTCCCAAGCGAGTCCGCTCCGAAAGCCAGAGAGACGGCGAAGAAAGCATTGGCGATAAATGAAGAGGATGTTGACGCTCACGTTGTTCTGGGAATGGTCGCCCACTGGTACGATTGGGATTGGGTGACGGCGGAACGAGAGTTTAAGCGGTCTCTCGAACTGAATCCTAAAAATACAGATTCTTATACGTATTATGCGTTTTTCCTGGCGGCGATGGGGCGAGACGACGAAGCCCGTGCAATAGCCCGCCAGGGACTGCAAGTTGACCCGCTCTCGTCGGGAACAAACTTTGGCATCGCTGCGACTTTGGTTTTCAGTCATCGGTGGGATGAGGCGATTGAGCATTTGCGAAAAGCTATTGAGCTTGACCCGAATTACTGGTTTCATCATTCCTATCTGGGGCGCTCTTACGAGCAGAAAGGGATGATGCTGGAGGCAATCGCCGAGTTTAAGCTGGCTCTTGGGTTGGACGACCAACAATCGGAAAACTGGGCGGGTCTCGGACATGCCTACGCCGTTTCGGGGAAAAAAGCCGAAGCGCAAAAGATGATTGATGAGATGATTAAAAGGTCATCGCAGAACATATATGTCGCACCATACAACGTGGCAGTTATTTATGCCGGACTCGGAGAAAAAGATAAGGCATTTGAATGGCTTGAACGGGCATATTCGGATCGTGCGTATTATCTGTCGGTTTATCTCACAACTGATGAGCGTTTGGACAGCCTCCATTCCGATCCGCGATTTAAAGATCTGGTGCGGCGGATGGGCTTGCCCGAATAGAAATTATGAAACGATGCCCCGAATGCAGGCGGGATTATTATGACGACACCCCGTTATGAATTGGAAAATGTGGCAAATAATGCACGCAATATTGTTGACATGATTGGCTACTCGATAGTAACATCCGCTTCGGAGGCTTTAATTGTATGTCTAGTGTAAATGTCCGTATTAGTTCAAACAGTTATCAGATACTGAAAACACTTTCAAAAGGCAAAGGTCAATCGATGCAATCGGTTATGGATCAGGCTATCGAAGACCTGCGTCGGCGTAAGATACTCGAAGCGACGAACACTGCGTTTTCTGCGCTAAAAGCAGAGAAAACGGCCTGGAGAGAAGAGTCAAAGGAACGGGAACTTTGGGAAAACACGCTTCTGGACGGAGTTGAAAGAGAATGAGTCAGGCATTGCGTGGCGAGATATGGCTGGTTGGTCTCGATCCCACAAAAGGACGCGAACAGGCCGGGATGCGTCCGGCCTTAGTCATTTCGGTGGATCAATTTAATCATGGCGCTGCCGAACTCGTGATCGCGATACCAATAACTTCGAAAGCCAAAGGCATTCCACTACACGTTGAAGTAAAACAACCGGAAGGCGGTTTGACCATGAACAGCTATGTAAAATGCGAGGATGTCCGCTCGATCTCAACCAGCCGGCTAGTTCGAAAGCTTGGAGCGGTTTCCGCCCAAACAGTCGACGAGGTAGAAGATCGGCTTAGGATTCTAATGGGACTTTAGCCTATGAAACAATGCCCTGAATGCGGCCGCGAATACGACAATACAATGATGTTCTGTCTGGATGACGGAGCCGAATTGCTATACGGCCCGGCGTCTGCCGATGAACCGGCGACCGCGATCTTGTCAGAACCTGGAGCGGCTTCGGCCGTGAGCTCAGCCGAACCGGTAGCGACTGGGTTCCCAGCCAGTGAGTCGCCAACCCGCGCTCAGATCAATACAACCGACCAAACTGCTATCTTTCCGCATGGAGCGGCGGCGAAGCCTCAAAGGAATTTAAGTGAACTGTCGGAAAGGCAAAGCCTTTCCGCACATCAGGCGGCGAAGCCGCGTGGGAAAGCTGGCAGTTGGCAGCCCGCGAAGCGTTTGGCAGTTTTCGCTATTACCATCTTGCTTCTCGTCACGGGATTTTTTGGCTACAGATATTTCACTCACACCAAGCAGATCGAATCCATCGCCGTGATGCCGTTTGTCAACGATAGCGGCAACGCTGATGTTGAGTATTTGTCGGACGGCATGACCGAGACGCTGATCAGCAGTTTGTCGCAACTGCCG
>JAYUDV010000325.1:0-3453 GCA_043739565.1 Chloracidobacterium sp. | reverse complement strand
TGTATATACGGCGTGGACATGAATCCAATGGCGGTAGAGCTTGCCAAATTGGCGTTGTGGCTCGAAACCGTTTCCACCGACCAGCCACTTAGTTTTCTTGACCATCATTTAAGGCATGGCAACAGTCTATTCGGTGCCCGTCTTGCCGAACTAGGCGTATTGCATGGCGAGCTTGATATCCTAAATAATTTTGCGCCACAAGTCGAAGGAAATATTTCCGTTCTTCTTGAGCCACTAACGGCAATTCGTAATGCTCCTTCAAACACTATCGAGCAGGTTAAGCAAAAGGAGCGCCTTCATAGCAGATTCGAACGCATTCAAGAACCTTTCAGACTGGTCGGTGATTTATGGTGCGCTGAATTTACGGAAGAAGGAAAAGACGTTATCAATTCTGAATCATACATGGATTCGGTTGCCTCAATGACAACTCCCAGACAATTTGATCGAATTAGGCAAGAACCGTGGTTTTCTGAAGCTATCAGAATCGCAAGACGGCGCGACATGTCATGCTTTCACTGGGAGCTAGAGTTTCCGCAGGCTTTCTTTGGCGAGAATGGACGGCTTGCTAATCAAGGTTTCGACGCCATTATCGGGAATCCGCCCTATGACGTTCTTTCCGAAGCAGAAACGGGTCAAGACTTGACTACATTCAAGACATTTATTGCCCATGAACAAGTTTATGCCCCATCGAGGCGAGGTAAGAATAACCTTTACAAGTTATTTATCTGTCGGTCGCTCGAATTATTAAAGGACGGCGGTCATTTAGGGTTTATTACGCCGATGGCTGTTTTGGGTGATGACCAGTCAGCCGAAATACGTCGTAGAATCGTTCACCTTGGCTCTTTCACGGGAATTGAAGCTTTTCCACAAAAGGACATTCCGAAAAAACGAGTTTTCCCGGACGCAAAGCTATCTACAGCAGTCTTCACTTTGCAGAAAGGGCGTGCCAATGACGAAAACAGACGAGAATTTACATCTCGAGTTCATCCAGAAAACCTAATTGAAAATGGATCACCCAGTCTGATATTGACGACAGATTCTATTCCGCTCTATGACCCGGAAAATTTTTCTATCGTAAGTTGCTCACAAGCTGATTGGAATTTGGCTACAAGAATTATGCAGACCGAACGTCTAGCACGATTTGGAGAGTTTGTGGAATTTTTTCAAGGTGAAGTCAACGAAACCAACGAGAGGGCAAGAGGTAATCTACTGGCCGATGGCAATAACGGAAAACTGGTAACCCGTGGTGCAGCTATTTGCTTGTATGTTTTGCGCAATTCTTCGCAAGGGGAAGATCTTTTTCTCAATGTTGAAAGATTCCTCGACGGCAAAGGCAAAAATACGAGGGCTTTTCACCACAGACATGCCCGCATCTCTTTGCAGGAAAGTAGTCCGCAGAATAATTTCCGAAGGATTATTGCAGCCTATGTTCCGATTGGCGAATTTTGCAATCATACAATCAATTACTGTCCTGAGCATAGATCGACATTTGATCTCCGGTTCGTTTTAGCATTACTAAACACAAAACTTTCGGATTGGTATTTTCGTCTTGGAAGTACGAACGCCCACGTTAGCCAGTATCAAATTAATAACCTTCCATGTCCGATATTTTCAGTTGTAGTAAATGAAAACGACGAACAATTTAAAAATGAGTGTTTCGTCGCTTTAGCAAATACGAATACCGACCAAATCCTAGATTTGCTACAGCCGTTATTGGCGAATCCACCTTTTAGCTTAGTAATTCAATCTGTAATTATTGAAGCTACAAAACTAATCATCGAGATCGAAACAGAACGTGGCGAGATTCCACGCGCCGCACGGTCAAGCCTCTCGCCGGATGCTCAAGTCTATCAGAATTTGATCGACAAACTGTTTTATCAAATGGCCGGTCTAACTGACGCCGAATCAACTGCACTCGAAGAGCGCTTGAGCCAGATGCTCTAAATTCGCCAAGTCCATGCATCAACAAGCACCCGAAACTTAATCACCCGTCGCTGACAAGACGCCGGATTCGTAATCCCTCATTCCGTGAGTTGAAACCCACGGCTAAGGTCATTTGATCGCTAAGCGATCCGGCGGCGTAGCCGTTTAGGAATCCGGTCGCTACCGCTCCCGGTTCTGACAAGAAACTTCATCCGCGATACAATTACTCAGAATGCAGACTACAGACTACAGACTGCTGACTGTAGACTGCTGACTGCAGACTGCTGACTGCTGACTGCGGAATACTGACTACTGACTTCTGACTGCCGTGTCCTGATTATGGAAATATATTTTCAGCTTGTTCGGGATGCCGAGTCGCTCAGAAAGGCTTGTGACGAGCTAAAAAATGAGCCGTTTATTGGCTTTGACGTTGAGACGACCGAGCTTGACCCGTACAAGGGCGATCTGCGGCTGGTGCAGCTTTCGAATGGGACGAATACAAAGGTCATTGACCTGAGGGCTTTCAGCAGTGGACAGTGGACAGTGGACAGTGGACAGTTGGGAAACATTCCGGAATCGGTCAAGGCACTTAGGACGAATCCGGGTCTCGCACCGCTTCGTGAGCTACTTGCTTCGAACAAGCAGGTCAAGATCGCTCATAATGCGAAATTCGATACAAAATGGGTGCGGCATCATCTCGGGACTGAGGTCGGCAGCGTTTATGACACATATCTCGCGAGTCTGCTGATCGCGGCGGGCGACGGCGACCGGCGGCATGGGCTGGCGGATGTCGTGCAATTTTTCCTGGGGCAGACGCTTGATAAAAGTGAGCAGGTCAGCAATTGGGCCGCCGATGAACTGACAAATTCGCAGGTCGAATACGCCGCCCGCGACGCCGCGATCATGCCCGATGTCCGGGCCAAACTTGACGAGCGCATAGTTGCCGACGGACTGACGCGCGTGTTAAAACTCGAAAACGAATGCGTCATGCCGATCGCCGAGATGGAGTTGAACGGCTTTTACCTAGACACCGGCCGATGGCGTGAGCAGCTCGCGAAAATGACTACGGCGCAGGCCAAATTTGCCGATGAGCTACAGGACATGCTCTCGGCGGGCGTCGCCCAGGCGTCGCTGTTTGGCCGCTCCGAGATCAATCTCGATTCGCAGGCACAGGTCACGGACGCTCTCGTAGGGCTGGGTGTGCCGGTGCCGGACACGACGCGGGCGTGGCAGATGCAGCCGCTCGCCGAAAAATATCCGGTCGTCGCTAAGCTGCTCGAATACCGCACGGTGGCCAAAGCCTCGTCGAGCTTTGGCGAGAATATCCTCGAGTTTATCGAGCCGAAAACGGGCCGCATCCATGCCGATTTTCGCCAGATCGGCGCGCCCACGGGTCGCTTTGCATGCTCAAAGCCAAACCTCCAACAGATTCCGCACGAGGCGGAATACCGCCGATGTTTCATCGCCCCCGAGGGGCAAACGCTCGTAATTGCCGATTATTCCCAGATCGAATTGCGGATACTCGCCGAT
>JAYUDV010000324.1:0-8794 GCA_043739565.1 Chloracidobacterium sp. | reverse complement strand
GGCAATTTTTTAGCACGTCACCGCATATATTATTGTTTCCGGGCCTCGCGATCGCGTTGACGGTGCTCGCGTTCAATTTTATCGGCGACGGCCTGCGTGAATATCTCGATCCAAAGCAGCGAAGCAGATAGTCGATGAACGACAAAACGATCAGGATCTTTCCACTTGGCGACTCGGCATTGACGGTCGAATTTGGCAATTCAATCTCGGTTAGCGTTAACCAAAGAGCCATTGCCCTTGCGAACTATTTCGAGACAGAGAGTTTTCCGGGATTTATCGAGTCGGTTCCCGCATATTCCTCGACTACGATCTTTTACGATCTGCTTGCGGTGAGAAAAAATTTTCCGGAATTCTCGACCGCCTTCGATGCCGTAAAAAGCATCGCGCTCGAGGCGTTGAAAACCGTAAACAGTTCAGATGAAGGCGACGCGCGAACGGTCGAAATTCCTGTCCATTTTGACACAGAATCCGCTCTCGATCTCGACATCGTGTCTAAAAATAGTGGCCTGTCGCCCGACCGGATTATCGAAATATTTACGGGCAAATCATACCGCGTTTTCATGCTCGGATTTCTACCCGGTTTTTCGTACATGGGCGAGGTGGATGACCGTATCGCGACCCCGCGAAAGGAAACGCCCCGAACGCTCGTCCCCAAAGGAAGCGTGGGAATTGCGGGAACGCAAACCGGAATCTATTCGCTCGCGTCACCCGGCGGCTGGCAGATCATCGGCCGCACCGATCTCGAAATGTTTACACCAAACGTCGATCAACTTAGTTACCTCCGACCGGGCGACGAGGTGAAATTTATCGCTATCAAATGAGCATTCTGATTCAAAAAGGCGGGCTTTTGGCAACGGTGCAGGATCTCGGCCGTTACGGATACCGGCGTTTCGGAATAAATACGAGTGGCGTAATGGATCAGGCGGCCGCGCGTCTGATCAACATTCTTCTCGGCAATGACGAGAACGAAGCGGTTTTGGAGATGCACTTTCCGGCTCCGCAGATAGAGTTTGAGGTTAATACAATTGCGGCAATTGGTGGAGGTGATTTTTCGCCGCAGTTGGATGACACGCCGATAGAAAACTGGCGTCCTTTTTATGCGAAAAAGGGATCTGTGCTGAAATTCGCAGCCAAAGCCTCAGGCAATCGCTCGTATTTGGCTGTACGAGGCGGTTTTATGACTGACGACTGGCTCGGGAGTTCCAGCACTAACCTCGCCGCAAAAATGGGCGGATTCGGCGGCAGAAAACTCGAGACTGGCGACCGAATTACATGCAAGTCAAAAGTAAAAGCGCAAAAGACAAAGGTAAATTGTCGAATTTCTAACGGCCTAATCCCGGTCTACGGCCGGTTTCCGACGATAAGAATAATGCGCGGTGCCGAGTTTGAATATTTGACCGCAAGCGGTCGTGACCTTTTTTTAAATCAGAATTTCACTATATCGAACAGTTCCAACCGTATGGGTTTTCGTCTCAGTGGCGAACCGCTGCAACTCGCCAAACCTAGCGAGATGCTTTCGTCCGCCGTTAGTTTCGGCACGATCCAACTCCTTCCCGACGGCCAGTTGATCGTGCTTATGGCCGATCATCAGACCTCCGGAGGTTATCCGCGGGTCGGCCACGTGATCGCGCGCGATCTGCCGCTGCTCGCTCAACTCGGAGCAAGTGATAAAGTTGCATTTCACCTCACAGACCTGAAACAAGCGGAGCGACTGGCCATCGAATTCGAAAGAGAGTTGAGTTTTTTCCGCATCGGGTGTAAATTTCAGGCAAACTCCTGGTAATTTGTGAAAGTCGATCTAAATTGTGACATGGGCGAGGGTTGCGGCAATGATGCCGAATTGATGGATTATGTCTCATCAGTCAATATCGCGTGCGGATTTCACGCGGGCGATGCGGCGACAATGACAAAAACGGTGGAAACCGCTATTGAAAAAGGCGTCGCGATCGGTGCGCATCCGGGCTATCCGGATCGCGAAGATTTTGGCCGCCTTGCGATGGATCTTTCGCCTAACCAGATTCACGATATAGTCACTGAACAGATCGCCGCATTATATGAGATCACTGCGACGCGCGGTGGCAAACTCAACCACGTCAAACCGCACGGAGCATTATATAATCAGGCCGCGCGTGACGCGGAGCTTGCAGCGGCGATAGCTGAGGCCGTCTTTCATTTCGACCCGACGCTCGTTCTTTATGGTCTTTCTGGCAGCGTGTCTATTTCCGAGGCTGAGAGATGGGGACTTCGCACCGCGTCAGAGGTTTTCGCGGATCGTACATATCAACATGATGGCAGCCTGACGCCGAGATCCGATCGCGATGCGTTGATCCGAGACGCCCGAATATCACTTAATCAAGTCTTGCAAATGATAAGCGAAAAGTCGGTTAATGCTACGGACGGGCGTGTGATACCAATTCGGGCCGAAACGATCTGCATCCACGGTGACGGTGAAAACGCCGTGGAATTTGCAAAAGCAATAAATCAAGCATTGACAACTACTGGTATCAATATCCTGCCAATCTAAAAATTGGAATAAATGGAAAGGACGATGGCGACCCAATGTCAGACACCACCGAAGACAGCAAAAAACTTGTTCGCAGCCTGAGTTTAACCGATGCCACAACCATTGTCGTCGGCTCGATGATCGGCAGCGGCATTTTTATCGTATCGGCCGAATCGTCGCGGCTTGTCGGCTCGCCCGGTTGGCTGCTGGTTGCGTGGATCCTGGCGGGCGTAATGACATTATGCGGGGCTCTCTGTCTCGGCGAGGTTGCGGCTATGATGCCGCGGGCCGGCGGGCCGTATGTTTTCCTGAGCGAGGCGTATAGTCCGGGCGTTGGTTTTCTGTTTGGATGGTCACAGTTTTTGGTAGTGCAGACCGGTACGATAGCAGCGGTGGCCGTCGCTTTTGCAAATTTCAGCGGCGTTTTGATCCCGCAGATCGCGGGTACAAATTATCTGATCGAGCCGCGCATCATTGGCAACTACGCATTCAGCCTTTCGACGCAACAATTAACGGCGATCATCATGATCCTGCTGCTTACGCTTGTAAATACTCGCGGGCTCAAGCTTGGAAAACTCATCCAAAATACGTTTACGTTTACCAAAGCGACGGCCCTCTTCGCTCTTGTGGCCCTCGGTCTTTTCGTTGGTTGGAACGCGGGCGGCGCGGCGTTCACATCCGACTGGTGGCACCCCGTGGCAAACGGCTGGAGCATCGAGGCCGTTCAACCCGCCGCTGTTTCGGCCGGTGGACTGGCATTCCTTCTCGTTTTGGGACGTGCGATGACGGGGCCGTTATTTGCTCAATCCGCCTGGAACAATGTCACGTTTACCGCCGGTGAGGTCGAAAATCCTCAGCGAAATCTGCCGAAAGCCCTTTTGACTGGCTGCGTCATAGTGGTCGCATTGTACGTAACGGCGAATCTGGCGTATGTCGTCACGCTTCCCCTTTCCGCCATTCAAAACGCCCCACAGAATCGCGTCGGCACGGCTTTGATGGAGCATATTTTCGGTGCTGGCGGAGCGATCGCAATGGCCGTAGCAATAATGATCTCGACATTCGGCTGTAATAATGGCCTGATCCTTGCCGGGGCACGGGTCTATTACGCGATGGCTCGCGATCGCCTTTTCTTTGCACAGCTTGCGACCACAAATCGATTTCACGTACCCGCGACCGCATTGATTGCCCAGGGTATTTGGGCCTCAATTTTGGTTCTGCCACGCACTGTGACTTTCAATGCCGAAACAGGCACACCCGTTTTGGGCAATGTTTATACGCAGCTACTCGAATATATCGTATCCGTCGAACTTGTTTTCGGAGCTTTGGCCGTGTTCGCCGTCGTCGTACTCCGGTATCGTAAACCGGACGCCGAACGGCCGTATCGGGCGTGGGGTTATCCCGTCGTTCCTCTTATTTTTGTTGCACTCTCAATTTTGCTGATCCTGAATTTGGCGTACCTGGCCGGAACAACTTCCGGCATCGGTTATTTGATCGCATTTTCAGGAATTCCCGTTTACATTTTTTGGCGATTCATTTGGCGAAAAGGACATGATGCATAACCAAAATAAGAATAATTGGCTTCATCGGAATAAGATCGATTACTTTTTAGGCATTTTCTGCATCTAAAGTTAAAATCAGAAGTCTATTGGAGACGCGGTTAATGAAAAATGTCCTTGTCGCATTGTTTTTGGTCTTTGGGTTGATTTTTACCGTTTCGGCTCAATCTGGCAGACGCATCACAGCGGCTCCGACGCCGGCACCCGCCGCGAAGCAAGACGATGGTACACAGTATTCGGAGTCAAAACCAAAGGGAACGAGGACGACGCGCGCAACTGAGCGTTTTCCCGGCATTGGCGACGGCAGCAATGCAAAACCTGTGCTTATTGCACATCCTGTCGCGACGGATGCTAAAGATGACGGCGAAGTCCTCCGCGTAGAAACTAACCTCATCACAATTCCGGTTTCTGTGTTTGACCGTAACGGTCTCTATATTCCGGGTCTTCGCCAGAAGGATTTCAAGATCTTTGAGGACGGAACCGAACAAGAGATCGCGTATTTTGGCACCTCGGACAAACCGTTTACGGTTGCGCTTCTCATCGACACCAGTCCGTCAACGGCATACAAGATCGAGGAAATTCGCCGCGCGGCATCTTCGTTTGTAAATCAGCTCGAGCCGCAAGACAGCGTCATTGTCATCGAATTTAACCACAGTGTGAATGTGCTGACCGAGGCAACATCCGACCGCCAGCGGATATTTAAGGCGATAAATAAAGCGGATTTCGGGGATGGAACGTCGCTTTACAACGCGGTGGACGAGGCATTGCGAAAACAGCTAGGGCGGATCACGGGACGCAAGGCGGTCGTGCTTTTCACCGATGGTGTCGACACGACGTCCCGCAAAAATACATACGATGGCACGGTCAACTATGCCGAGGAATCCGATTCCCTTATCTTTCCGATCTACTTCAACACCTTTTTCGATAATGCGGGCAGTGGGATGGGCGGAATCAACGGAGGCATAATCCCTTCGACAAACCCTACTTACGGTTCACGGGGATCGAGCTCCGAGGAATATGCTCTCGGCCGAAAATATTTGGAAGATCTGGCTGAGGTTACCGGCGGTCGCCTGTTCCGGCCCGAGGCCACGCCGGGCGGCCTGACGGCTGCGTTCGAAGGCATTGCCGAAGAGCTCCGCCGTCAATACAATATTGGCTACGTTCCGACGGCCGAGGGCAGAATAGGCCAGCGAAAACTGATAAAGGTGCGTGTCGACCGGCCAAGCCTGATTGTGCGTTCCCGTGACAGCTATATCGTCGGTGCTGCCGTGGCCCCGCCCGCCCCGATCCCTACGCCCGCGAAACATAACGAATAGCGAGCAGATCTGAGCGGACGCGGTCTCGCGGCGCTAAAAATCAATGTCAAATTTCGCCTTAAGTCCCCGCCCTAAACTATTGTAAAACTTACTGTAATTCGGACTCGTCAAATTCGTCTGCACATCGCGGGGATTAAAATGGTTTGTTGTATTGAGAAAAACGACGCCGACCCGAGCTCGTTTGTCATGAAAAAATGGCAATTTTACGCCCTTCGTGACTTGTAGATCAAGCGAGAGATAGGTTGGGAAACGCCCGGCCGTGTTTCTCAAACCGACGAAATCGAGCCGCTCGTTGACTTTAGAAAACGGGAACCCGCTGCGTACCTCAAAAAGCGGGTTGAGCCGCACGCTGTATTTTTTTGAGAGGTCTAACTGACCGTAGAATAAAATGCGGTGCGGGGTATCGAATGGCAACCTTCCGTATTCATTCGGTCGTACGACAAATTCCGGTGTGTCCGTCAAATATCTGTCGGCGGTATTCAAATCGCCCTTGCTGCTCGAAAACACGTAGGACGAGGTCCATTGACCTAATTTTTCGCCGCTGTAAACCAACAACGACTGAAACTCGGTGTAACGTGACCTTCCACTACTGCTTAATAAAAGCGTACCTGTACTCGCGGAGCGGATTATCGGATCGATCAACAGATCGTTTTTTATAAATCTCTGCAAAAATCCGGCGCGAAAGGTTAAGTTTTTGGTAATGCCCCGATCCACCTGCAAGCTCCATCTAACGCTTCGCGGCGTCTGCAGAGGCTTTACGACACGCATGTGGAATAGGCGCGGCCCGTCGACAACTGTCGTCCCGTCTAAAGCGTAGTTCGTGACTATTCTTTTTGGAATGTGTTTGAATTCAGTGGTCGGGTCGAGGACATCGTCGCCCGGTTCCGGGTCGGAATTTCCGGCTGAGGACAAAGAACGGTCGTAAAATATCCCTATTCCGCCGCGAATAGCCGTTCGGGCGTTATTAAAAGGCTGAAAAAGAAACGAAAATCGCGGAGCAAAATTGTTTGAATGCGTGATGCCGTCCCGGTCGTAGCGCACGCCGTAATCCAATGTCAGAGTGGGGCTCACGACCCATCGGTCCTGGGCAAACGCAACTGCCTCGCCATACGCATAGTTAAGCGATTTGGCCGTTGTAAAGTCTATTCGCTGCGATAGCGTATTATCCAGCCGGCGAATAAAGATCGAACTGTAATTAAGCTGGCCTCCGACCCGTGTATGGTAAACCTCAAGCCCCGTTTTTATCGAATGTGCCCCGTGAAAATTGAGCGGACGCGAAAAATATGTCTCCTGCCACTGGATCCTGTCGCTCCGGCGATGCGTGTCGGCGAAATAGCCGCCGCTATCCGATTCGGGTGCGACCGTAAATTCACGCTTTGACTTAGCGAACATATCAACATCGAATGTCTTGTAACTGATTTCCGAGGATAAAAATGACGCCTTTGGGAATACAGATTGTTCGGAAACGGAAAAAAGCATGCCGCGCTGTTTAGTATTTGGCGTCGTCTGGGCGGGATTGAAGGTGTCGAGGCCGAAATTACGCAGTCGATTCGGGAAAAAAGCCGCATTAAATTTTAAGACATTGCTTTTATTGATATTCCAGTCGATCTGCGTAAACGAATTCATGCCTTCCTGGACCTGATTGTCATCCGGTTTAGGCTGGCTCGGCACAAAAATACGCGAAAATCGGTATTCAAACGATTGTAAAAAGAAAACTTTTTGTGAAATGACAGGTCCGCTAAATGTTAAACGCGGACGAAACGAATCGATCTTCGTAGAAAAAATGTTGTGGAACGTCGGGAAAAACCGTGCGGCCGAAATTTTGAATTTGTCGCCGCCGCCTTTTGTTTGCAGATTTGTCACTCCGCCGGTAAATCGCCCGAAATTGGCCGCGTAGGGATTTTCTTCGATCTGCACGCTGCTCGCGGCCTCGAGCGGAAGATCAAAGGCGAGATTCCCCGTCACGGGGTCGGTAATGTCTGCTCCGTTAACGGTGTAGCCGCTCTGTCCGGTGCGTGTGCCTTTCAAATAATTATTGCCAAAGCCGTCACGCACCGCTCCGGGCGTCAACTGGATCGCACTTTGGAAACTATCGGATCGAAGCGGCTGATTTTTCAACGTTTCGGTCCGGACTATATTCGAGGTCGATGTATCGGAGGTGCTTAGTAACCCTTCGTCATCGCGGATCGTTACCGATTCGTTAACGGTCGCGCTGAGGTCAATTTCCAAAAAAAGCAATGCTCCGGGCTCCAATTTGATTTCCTTAGAGACTTTTCCTAACCCGTTAGCCGTAACAGCCAGGGTGTAATCGCCCGACGGGAGGTTTTCGAATATAAACTCACCAGTCGCGTTGGAAGCTGTCGCAAGTGGTTGATTTGGCGTTGCTTTATTGGTGAGAGTCAGCACTGCGTTGGGAACAAACGAAGATTGGGCGACAGCCGCCCCAATCGCAACGGCACGGACGGTGCCTTTTATTGTTCCCGAGTCAACCGCAAAACCCTGGTGGGCGAAGGCCATTACCAGCAAGACGGCGACAATAAAACCAATCCCGACCGAAAAAGATCGTCCGATTTCAAACGTTCCCAAGGGTTTCGCCGGGCCGAGCATCAAATTATGCATTTGTGGTTCACTGTACCAGACCTTTGGTCAGGTGTATAGTCCCAGACATCTAGCCTGTCCCGGGGTCATTTTTCCGCTCGACATCGAGACTCGAACCGCCGTGCCTACCGGGACGTAAACAATACTTCAAGTACGGCCGACTTCCCTTTCAATTGTGACTGGCCAATCCAATTAGTACTAAAAAGGGTCATTACTTCTTCTTTCCTTGAAATAAGGCTACGGAACTAACCCGGCGGTTTCTAGGCCGGTTTCTTAGCCGGTGGTTTTTCGTTTTGGATTTCGTGGCATTCGTCTTTATCGAAATTGCTTTCCTGAGCATCGTCTTTGACGCAGATCGGCCCCTTGCCGTCCCAGGCCCCAAAGTTTAGGACATAGTCATTGTCTTTGCCGATGTCCATATCATATTCATTAAAGACATCGACCTTGCCGTTCGGATTTGTTCTGGAGATCTTGACATCGTATTTGTCGGTGTCGCCATCGTCGTCTTTGAAATAGAGCAGGCCTTTTGTCAGGTCGAGTTTAACCGAGACTGTCTTGCCGCCCGCCAGAGTGATGCCGCCGATCTCGAATTCGTAGCTTGGTTTGTCAGCACCGCTGTCGGTCGAAATATAAATCGTCGGCGTCTCACCATCGGCGCTGGCCGTAAATGTAAGTTCCCGCCCGTCTTGGCTGACGGTCATATTCAGGCTTTCGCCCTTATCGACGGAAATACCCGCGAAGCCGACGACGAATCCCGCTCCGCAAATCTGTATGTCGGCTGTTTCATGGGAATCGGTGCCACCGATATTTATTTTGTAAGG
>JAYUDV010000323.1:0-1161 GCA_043739565.1 Chloracidobacterium sp. | reverse complement strand
CGATCTCCGAAAAATGGGCAAACATCCCTTCCTGCGTCGGTTTGTTGTAATACGGCGCGACGATTAGAGCCGCGTCGGCACCAGCCTCGCGAGCTTTCCGCGTAAAATCGATAGTAGCGGAAGTATTATTGCTGCCGGTTCCGGCGATGACATGCGCCTTTAGCCGTTTTGCGACTTCGATCGCGAGTGTCATGACATGCAGTCGTTCGGCCTCGTCCATCGTCACGCTTTCGCCGGTCGTCCCGCACGGCACGAGCATGTTTACTCCGTTCTTTATTTGCCTCTCGCAAAGTTTTTGAAAACAGGCGTCGTCAATCGATCCGTCATTTCTATACGGCGTCACAAGCGCGGTCGCACACCCGCGCATCCAGTCAATCTTCATTGTCATAATTCAAAAAAAAGTAACCACAGATGAACACAGATTAACACAGATGATAAGAGAAATTAATTAAGTATATTGATGAGAGTTGTAGTAATTATTTTGGAGAAAACTGTCGTTGGTTAAGTTTAAGAATTATCTTTGTCTATCTGTGGTTTCAAACTCGGGCAACAGCTTGGAAGAACGACTCTAGCTTGTGCAGATCGAGCTTTCCATCCGTCCTCACACCCGAACACAGATCAATTCCAAACGGCTGGACCGTCTCGATTGCGTCGCGAACATTGTCAGCTTTCAAGCCGCCCGCAAGGAAAACCGGCTTGCCGCACGTCTCGACGATCTTTCGGCTAAAACGCCAATCGTGTTTTCGTCCTGTGCCGCCCAGTTCCTTAATCGCCAGTTTTGAATTGCCGCTGTCGAGCAGGATCACGTCAACGTATGCGGCTATTTCAGCGGCTTCGTCCACCGACTCATCGCCCGTGACGTGAATAACCTGAACAATTTTGATATGCGGCAGCGCTGTCCGAATTGCGCCATAATCGCGGCCAATCAGCTCATCAACGATCTGTATCGTGTTGGTCCGCGTGCGGTGATGGTGGTCGACGATTCCCTGTACAGTCTGTTGGCTTGTCAGCAAAAACGTAGCGATCGGCGGCGGGACGGTTTCGGCGATCGATAATATTTGCTCATCCGAGATCGGCCCAGGCCCGGACGGCATCTCACCGACTAGACCGATCGCCGAGGCTCCGAATGAAACCGCATCACCGGCCTCTTGTTCATTGGCG
>JAYUDV010000322.1:0-8868 GCA_043739565.1 Chloracidobacterium sp. | reverse complement strand
GCACGCGGCTTGTACTGCCATAAAAGACATATACCAAATTGCGGTCGCGTAAAACTTCGAGTGCATACGTTACCGTCGTCTCGTCGTAAGCGACGACGGGGGCGCGATTGCTCTTCTGATTACATGCGTTAACCAATGCGTTCAGCGTCAGCGGATAATACTCCGGCGTCGTGAGCTGCTTTTCGACGAGCGCTCCCACGATCCGTGCTTCGATCTCATTCAATTTTTCCGGCATAAACCTTTGTCTGTTTTCTCGTTTGTTACTTGTAATTTACAATCTACTACGTGGATATCCTAGTTGCACGCTCACCGGACGAGATCGGACGCGCTTATCTGCGGCTCGCGGGTGCCGCTCGTATCGGGTGTGACACCGAAACGTCAGGCCTCAGCGCACGCCACGGCCGGCTCTATTCGGTGCAGTTTTCCGATGGCGAATTCAATGTTCTCGTACCGGTTAGCGAAGGCGTCCCGCTCGGACAACTCGCCGCGATCCTCGAAGACCCCGCAATCTTAAAGATATTTCATAACGCTAAATTCGACCTCGACTTCCTCGGTGAAAATGGTTATCGAGTCGAAAATATTTTCGATACAATGATCGCCGAACGCGTCCTGACGCGCGGGGCCAATCAATCCGCATCGCTTGCCGAAACCCTCTACCGCTATTTCGCAGTCGATCTCGACAAATCACAGCGAACCAAATTTCATCGCTCGTGGAACGGCGTCTGGACCGACGAATTGGTCGATTACGCCCTCTCGGATGTCATACATCTGCCACGCCTGATGGACGAACAAATGGCCTGGCTCGAAAAACTCGGTTTAAGCGGGGAATTCGAACGCCAATTGCAAAAGATATTTGCCCGCGAATAACGCCAATAATACGAATAAAGAAATGTCTAATCACGGCGTTGCCTGAATCGCTCCGACCGGAAAAGTTTTCTTATTCGCGTCCATTCGCGTTATTCGCGGGCAAATTTCCTTTCGCGTCCTTTCGCGTTATTCGCGGGCAAACCTACTACCATCGGTGAAATGCCGGATGACCCTCTTTAACCGCGACAAACGTCCCACGGCAGGTAGCACAAACTTTTCCATTTGCGATCAACTCAGCCTCGACGATCGCTCTATCTTCCTTCGATTCGACAGTATGCGCTTTTAGCGTTATCAACGCATCACTCGGCGTTGGCCTGAGAAGTCTGACGTGAAAATCGGAGGTCACGGTGCAGTCGGGCGTGTCCTTGCCGTCGCGTTTCATCATAAAGTATGCGGCGGTCCAATTGGAATGACAGTCGAGCAACGCGCCGATGATCCCGCCGTTGAGCATACCCGGAAACGCCTGATGATGCGGCTCGGCGTGCCACTCGGCGATCACCTCGTCACCATCGGGAAAGCTGTTAATATGCAGCCCTTTATCATTCGCCGGTCCGCAGCCAAAGCAGATGCTCGCCGGCGAGTAAGTCTCTTGCAAAGATTTCGTATTGCCCATACTATTATTCTCAAGATTAACACAACCTTTTTTGATTATGGAACAAGTTGACGTGTCGCCGCGGCGAACGCTGCTGGACATGAACGGCTACCAATGGACGGTGCTCTTTGCCGCTTGGCTGGGATGGGGATTCGACGTTTTTGATGGCCTGCTCTTTAATTACGTCGCGCCGAATTGTGTCCCGACACTGCTCGGCCTCGAGATCGGCTCGGCCGCCGCCCGATCCGCAACTCTCCAGTGGACCGGCATTCTGACGTCGGTATTGCTTGTCGGCTGGGCCGTGGGCGGCATAATTTTCGGCAAGGTTGCGGATCGCATTGGCCGCACGAAAACGCTCATGCTGACGATGCTGCTCTATTCGATCGGCACCGCTGCGTGTGCTTTTGCGCCGAACATCTGGGTCCTGCTACTCTTTCGAATTGTCGCGAGTCTGGGCATTGGCGGCGAATGGGCGGCCGGTGCGGCGATGGTCGCCGAGGTGGTACCTGAAAAACGTCGGGTCGAAGCCGGTGCACTGCTCTACACGTCCGCGCCGTTCGGCCTTTTTCTCGCAACATTCATCACCTTTCAAGTTACCGGCGTCTATTTCAATGATCCGGCCGTCTCATGGCGTTACGTGTTTCTCTTTGGGCTTATACCGGCTGCGGCGGCGTTTCTCGTTCGACTTTTTGTAAAGGAGCCCGAACGGTGGAAGCGTGTCGCGAGCGGCGGCCACGCGAAGATCGCCGAGCTTTTCTCGCCGCAATATATCCGTCTCACGATCAGCGGTTTTTGCATGGCGGTCACGGCTCTCATCATGTGGTGGAGTTGTAATGCCTTTATTCCGGTCGTCGCAAAAGGCCTCGCCTCGCGCGAAGCTCAGTTGCTGGGCCTCGACGCTGCCGCGGCTGAGGCGATGGGCCAGCAGTGGGTGAGAACGGCGACAAATAGCTTTAATCTCGGCGGCCTGATCGGTACCCTTATGACGATACCGATCGCGAAATACTTTGGGCGTAAGAAAATGTTCTTTATTTATTTTCTCGCGGCCGCCGCGTCGATAATGTGTGCCTTCGGCCTCAACCTCGAACCGCACACTCGGCTTTACATGTATTTTCCGATCGGGTTGAGTGTGTTTGGCGTTTTTGGCAGCTTTACATATTATTTGCCGGAGCTTTTCCCGACCCGCCTTCGGGCCACAGGAGCCGGCTTTACATACAATGTCGGTCGTCTGGTCGCAGCATTCGGGCCGTTTCTCGTTGGCAGCATCGCCGCCGCCGGGGCAAATGCCCTGGACAGTGCGATGTACGTTCTTTTTTGGGTCGGGGCAGTGCCGATCGTCGGCCTGTTTCTTTTGCCGTTCGTGATCGAAACAAAAGGCCTGGAGTTGACTGATTAATAGGAGAAAACTTATGAAATTTCGTACCGGATTCCTTTCGCTCACTATTGTGGCGATATTGATCATTGGCGTCGTTTTGGGTTGCGGAGGCAGTGGTTCTAGTGATGCGTGTGTCGGCACGGTCGCCTATCAGGGGAAAATATTCGAAGGCAAAGGGAAGGATGCGGATGAGAGTGAACGCAATGCCTGCAACAATTACTGCCGCGACGCCGACCCCGAATTCGATGTGCGTTACGGCATCTGGCTCGAGTCGCCAAAGGGCAAAGCCGCCGGATCACCATCGAAGCAAGAATCGATCTTCAAAGACAAAGATCTGATGACATTTGTTACGGAGACATGCAGCAGAAAATGTGTTGCAGAGATGAAGCCCGAAGCAAAATGTAAATAAAGTCAGTTTCCTTGCTAGACGATTATTGCAGGAGGGTCGAGGCGGTTTTCGAACAGGAGTTTGATTTGCCGCAGGTCGAGCAACACATATTTATTTCAGCTTGATCTTTTCTTCGAGCCAATTTGTCAGTTCATCTATCGCTTCGATATGTACGGGGCGGCCTTTCCACGCCTTGATAGTAAAGATGATCAGCATGATCGTAGTCAGTGCCGTGAAAATGCCGTTACCAATATTAGCGACATCGGTAATGTTACCGACAAGGCCGAGAATCGTGGCAATAATTAGAATTCCGAGATGGGCCGCGAGCCCCTGGGCGGCGTGAAAACGAACCTTCGCCTCGTGTTTCGGAACAAAAAGGAGCTCAAGCACACCTGCGATCAGGCCAATTGAAAACGGCATATAAGGCAGTGCGATAAGAATATTTTCGGGCAAGCCGACCTTGTCCACCTTTCGCGTTCGCGACTGGTCAACGCCAGCAAAGGCAGCCGGTTGATAATTTGTTGGCACATACTGGCCGGTGTACGGAGCAGAGTACGATGGAGTGTCCGCTGCGGCAAACTTACGCGTCTGTTCCTCGGTCGGCGCCGCTCGCGGAAATTGCCGCGTTTCTGCCCCGATGTATCCAAGCGTTTGCGTAGCCTGAAGGTTCGCGGCGGCTCTGGCTTTTTCCGGAAAATCGGGATCGAGCGGATTTGTATCGTACTTTGTCGGCATCTAGCCTAGTTTTACGACAGCATTTGATTTTTGGTTCAATGAATTTATGGCGCTTCTTTCCACGGGAACTTTTGGGGCGTCGATATCGATATTTACATTTAATCTTCGGCGTGGGCGGATCGCTTTATTAACGGACGAAACAAGCCACGAGATGCCTGGATAGCTTTCGCCGAAAATCACTCGAAGGACGGCGATTCCAGTGCGCGGAGCGATTAAAAAGCCTTTTGAAACAACCACGTATTCGCTCTCCCACCATGTCGGAACAAATTTCGACTTAAAACATCTCAGGCCCTCAATGTTATAGATGCATTTCAGATTCTTTCTGATCAAATCGAGGATGCGGCCCAGCAGATAACCACTCGAAGTTATCTCATCCATGCCGATGTCTGAGAGAGGCACCGTTCCGAGAGTGGCTAATTTGGCGCCAGCCGCCGCCAGTCCGTGAAGCGCCTCAAAAACGAGTAGATCCGACGTTCCATCCGGAGCGTCCGGGCTCCGCAGAACATCCTCGAGATACCAGCCGTCGCGTGCCGGGATCGGGCTCGCCGCCAGTAATCCGACAAGCATGCCGTCCGTATTGCGGGCGGCAAAATACCTCTTCACATCCACGTTTTGAAACGGAGCGAGCCGAAAAAGCCAGCCGAAACTGACGCCTGCGGACCGTCCGTCAAGCCAATTTTCGCAAAGTGCGCCGACTTCACGCCGAAATCCGTCGGTGATATTTGCCACGGGTTCGACGCTGATCCCAGCTCGGCGAGCACGATTCAGCCCCAAACGAAGGCCTTTTGCCGAATTCCCTCGCGGATTCCAGTTCTGCAGGTCAAAATACGGAGAAGTCGCGATCTTGTGAATTCTGAAACCCTTTCCGGCGACCGCGCGTGCAAAGCGTTCGCTGGTTGGCAGAAAAACGACCAGTTTCCGGTTTTCGCGAGCATAGCTGACAAATTTTTGCGTTATTTCACGAAGATCGTCATTTGCCGCAAGCGGCTCACCCGTAACCAGCCAAACATTCCCGCGCTCGACATAGCAGACAGCCCCGCGATTGCCACTATCGCTCCAAACATTGCCTTCGTCGGAATTCAGCACATAAGTGTGCTCGTTGTAGCCATGCAGTAATTGAAAACCCGCGAGGTCGCATTCATCGTCTCGCGGAATGATCTTAAACCACGATTTAGGCGCCACCCGGCGCCAGGTTAAATATAGAGTGCTTGCTCCCGCGCCCGCGCAAGCTAAAACCTCGGAAACAGTCATGAGCTGAAACATATTATTTCGTCAATTGCCGTCTTCTTTGATGCTCAATCGGAACCTAACGGAACGCTGAATAACGAAAAGCAAAATTTTATTTTGATCGAAGCAAATGGCCCGCTTGTGAAACTATGCATCAAGAATAGTTTCAATTCCCAATTCTTGCAACTGTCCAACGTCCACTTCGCCGGGCGAATCCATCATCAGGTCCTGCGCCGATGCGGTTTTGGGGAAGGCCATTACGTCGCGAATATTTTCGGTGCCGCAGAGGATCATGCATGTTCGCTCGATGCCGGCCGCAAAACCGCCGTGCGGCGGCGTGCCGTATTCGAGCGCGTCGAGAAAAAATCCAAACCGCTCACGGGCTTTTTCCGGCGACAAACCGAGAGCTTTGAAATTCAGGGCCTGTATCTCTTTTTGATGGATACGTATCGAGCCGCCGGCGCATTCGTAACCATTGATGACGGCATCGTAGGCCTTCGCCCGAACCTGTCCGAGCAGATGATGCTCCGATTCGTTGTCAATAGCACGTTTGAAAAGCTCAAGATCCTCGTCCATCGGCGAAGTGAACGGATGATGGGCCGCATCGTAGCGGCCAGTCGCTTCGTCGTGCTCGAACATCGGAAACTCCGTTACGATCAGCGGTTTGTAAGCATTGCGGTCGATCAGATTTTCGCTGCGAGCGACCTCGTTGCGCAAAGCTCCGAGTGCCGCCGCGACCACCGATTTGCGACCTGCGACAATCAAAACGGCGTCGCCTGTTTCGGCCTTTGCCGCCGTCGCGAGTTGTGCGATCTTCTCCTCGCCGAGCACTTTCAGTAGGGACGAGGTTGTCTCGTCCGCTCCGAGTTTGATCCAAGCCAAAGCTCCCGCTCCGTAGCGTTTTACAAAATCTTGCAGCTCGTCGAGTTGTTTACGCGAGTAATCAGCCTTGCCCTTGACAACAATACATTTGATCTTGCCCTGCCCTGATAAAACAGACGCAAACGGGGCAAAATCCGTATCGCCTAAGCTCTCGCTGAGATCAACCAGCTCCATCTCAAATCGCAGATCCGGCTTGTCCGAACCGAATCTTCGCATCGCCTCGGCATATGTCATTCGCGGCCACTGTGCGGTTAAATCGACGCCGATCAGCTTGAAAACGTGGCCAAACATTCCCTCGATCTCGCGGTACGCCGTCTCCTGATTCGCAAAAGACATTTCCATGTCTAGCTGTGTAAATTCCGGCTGGCGGTCGGCCCTGAGGTCTTCGTCGCGAAAGCAGCGGGCGATCTGATAATACTTGTCGAAACCGGCAATCATCGTGAGCTGTTTCAATATTTGCGGCGACTGCGGCAATGCAAAAAACTTGCCCGTGTGAATGCGCGATGGCACGATAAAATCGCGCGCGCCCTCGGGCGTCGATTTGAGCAAGATCGGCGTTTCGATCTCGATAAAACCACGTTCGTCAAAATACTCGCGGATCGCGCGTACTGCCTTTGCACGCATCCTAATGTTATGTTGCAACTGCGGACGCCGCAGATCGAGATAGCGATACTTGAGCCGCGTATCTTCGGCAGCGAGATTCTCCGACCCCGCGACCTCAAGCTGAAACGGCGGCACTTTGGCGTCATTTAAAATCAAAATTTCGTCCGCGTGAATCTCGATATCGCCGGTCGCGAGTTTGGGGTTGTGCGTACCTTCACGCTCGACGACCGTACCCATAACCGCGACGACGAACTCTCCGCGTAAGCTCTTGGCCTTTGCATGAGCGTCACCAGCGTCTTCTTCATTCAAAACTATCTGCGTAATTCCCTCTCGATCGCGAAGATCGATAAACGTCAAAATGCCAAAATCACGCTTCTTCGCGACCCATCCCATCAGCACCACATGCGTACCGACATCCGTCTCACGCAACTCACCGCACGTGTGCGTCCGTTCCAAATTTCCTAAAACATCCAACATAAGAATTTATTTGCCCGCGAATAACGCGAATATTCGCGAATAAGATTAATAATTATTTTCAATCCAAACTTCGAATGTCGTCCGCCACCAAATCCGATAAAGCCCGTTTTTGGCTATTTGCCAGTCTCTCATAGGCAAGCTTTGGACACTGGCCGAAATTTACCAGAAGGGCCAAATCAAATTTCGTCGCATTCAAATAATTCAATGTTTGAGCTCTATGAGCATCCATCAATGCTGCTACCGCTTTAATCTCAACAATGATTTTACCGAAACAGATAAAATCAGGCCTGAAATACTGTGCGAGACGTGTCCCTTTATAGTCAAGCTCTAACAGTGGCTGAGCAATAAACGGAATATCTTGAAGAGCGAACTCGATTTGTAAACATTCTTGATAGACAGGTTCGGTAAATCCAAAGCCTTTTTGATTATAAACTTCAAAGCAGGCCCCTACTATTTTATAACTTTCATCTTTATAAAGAACATCAACCATTTCAATTCTTATTCGCGTTTTTTCGCGTTATTCGCGGGCATATCTTGCTAAAAGTAAAACCGGGCAAAGTAATACAGTATCGGTGCGCCGAAAAGCAAACTATCGAGCCTGTCGAGCAGCCCGCCGTGGCCCGGCAACAGGCTGGCGGCATCTTTTGTATTCGAGCCACGTTTCATCGCGCTTTCTGCCAGATCGCCCAGTACGCCGGCGGCGGCCAGAACGATGCCAAGCGGAATCGAGAATTTATACGGCAATTCGGGAAAGAACCAAACCGTCGCGAGAGCCGCAAAACCGGCGGCCGCAATCAGGCCGCCGATTAAACCCTCGACTGTCTTGCCGGGCGAGATCGCCGGCGCCAATTTATGCTTGCCAAATGTCCTTCCCGCGAAATACGCACCTGTATCAGACCCGAAAATTACCAGAAAGAAAAATGCGAGCAAATGCGTGGACAGGTTAGGTGAATTTTCAAATCCGGTGCGGATCGAAACCAGAAACCCGCCCAAAAATGCGACGTAAATGACGCCCAATATCGTGACGCCAACGCCTGTCAGCATCCTCGAAAAATCTTTTTGAAAACGAAATGTTTGAGTAACGAGAACGGCTATAATGAACAACGCAAGCGTTAAGATTAAGAGTTCCGGTGCCTTGAACGGCGCGTCAAAAACGAACCCTACAAAGAGTGCAGCCGCACCGAGATAGCCAATGCCGGCGTCGGCCTTTAGCTCCAGTTTTTTCGCCAGTGAATAGAACTCAAACAATCCCGCCGCGAGCGAAAATGCCGCCAAAGCCACAAACAGCCAAACCGCTGAGTAAAACCACTGCGGCAGAATGATCGACGCAATAATGATCGGCAAAGCGACGGCGGCGGTCAGGATTCTTGTTTTCATAAAGGAATACTTAAAGTAAAGGAAGAAATGAAACCACAGATGAAATCGGATAAACACAGATTGAAAGGCAATAAAAAGGTTTTTTACATCTGTGTTTATCTGTGTACATCCGTGGTTTCATTTCTTTGCGTCTTTGCGACTTTGCGTTTAAAAGCTATTTCACGCCGCCAAAGCGCCGATCGCGTTTCTGATAGTCGATGATCGCCTCAAAGATCTGCGGTCGCCGAAAATCGGGAAACAGCGTCGGCGTGATGTAAATCTCGCTGTATGCGATCTGCCAGAGCAGAAAATTCGATATACGAAATTCGCCGCTCGTGCGAATTAGAAGATCCACATCGGGCAAGC
>JAYUDV010000321.1:0-1174 GCA_043739565.1 Chloracidobacterium sp. | reverse complement strand
TTGTCGATGTCTTTATCAAACGGGCCGAACTTTTTGGCCGCGTCATCAAGCGAGATCGGGTGCTCCGCAAGGTTAAACTTGACGGCGCAATTCTTGTGATCGCCGACGGCTTGCTCGGAAAGGTCTTTCCACGCGACCTTTACCGCCTCGGCCAGCCGGATCCTGTTTGCTTCGATAACGGTATCGCGTTGTCCGATCTGCGCGTTAATATTTGTCGCCGCCAAATCCCGCGGCGATCTCAGAAGTAAAAAGCCGCCGATAACGATCACGATCAAACATGCAAAACCGACCGCCGCAACACGTATTCCAGCAAAACCCGCGCCCGCCGTCAACTGCTCCCAGAGGTTCGGCCGCAATGCCGTTTTGCGCAAATCGGTGCGCAGACGCAAAGCAAATGCATCGCCGATCCGCATCGACGGCATTGTTCTGACAGCATCGCGAAGCCGCCCGCGCATCTCGCGCCTGACGGAAAGCTGCTCGCGGCAATCGCGGCAATTTTCGAGGTGCCTGAGCACGTCGTGATTCGTCTCGACGAGCAGCTCGTCATTGAGATACGAATCGATCAATCTTCTAAATTCCTGGCAATCCATAATCCATGCCTCATCCGTTCGACGCGATGCCTAATTCTCTCGCGTGATCCGTCAATTCCTGTCTCAGCAGACGCCGCCCACGGTGCAGCCGCGACATCACCGTCCCGATCGGCAGTCCTAAAAGGTCGGCTGCCTCCTTATATGTAAAATCCTCGACATCCGTCAGCATCACCACATCGCTAAACTTTTTCGGAACTCTTTCAATCGCCCCCAAAATATCCTCGTCCGTCAGATGCTGAGGTATCGACGGCTCAAAAGCGACGGTTTCGGCGATCTGCTCCTCGGTATCTTCGACGAGCTTTAATTGGCCGAGTTTCATACGGCGCTTTCCGTTGACTCGGTAAAGAATTGTGATCAGCCACGCCCGGCAATTTGTATCCGGCGAATATCGGTGAAAACTCTTGAGCGCCTGGATAAATGTTTCCTGCGTCAGGTCTTCCGCCGTTTCGGTGTCGCGGACGAGCCATTTGGCCACCCGAAAAACGTCCGGCATCAACGGCAAAGCCTCAGCCTCGAATGCCGCCCATTCTTTCTCACGCTCTCTGCCGATTCCAAACATATATTCAGAGATCTTGCCCGGACAC
>JAYUDV010000320.1:0-20602 GCA_043739565.1 Chloracidobacterium sp. | reverse complement strand
GATTGCGGGATTGGACTCAAAAGATTTTGAGGTGACCGAGGGCGGCACGCCGCGCGAGATCGTTTCGGTTGGACAATCGACCGCGCCTTTCAATCTCGTGCTGCTGCTCGACGTCTCGGGTAGCGTCGAGAATTACGTCAATTTTATTCGAAAAGCGGCTAGAAATTTCGTCAATACGGTCGGCAAAGATGACCGTGTTTCGATAGTGATATTCAATGATGACGTAAAAGTTATCTCTAAATTTACGACGGACAAGGGAAAGCTGTCGGAGAGCCTCGACACATTCGACGCGGGCGGCGGCACCGCCTATTACGACGCGCTCGCCTATGCCGTGAGCGACACGCTCCGACCGCTGAAGGGCGACCGGACGGCGATAGTTATACTTACGGACGGCGACGACAACCGCTCGTTTTTGGCGTTCGATTCGCTGCTCGGCTCGATACAGGAAAGCGGTGCGTTGATCTACCCGCTCTACGTCCCATCCGGCCTCATCGCCGAGGCCGCCGCCAATCCAAACGCCGACATTGATCCGGTGCGAAAAAAATATATGTCGCTCACGCTCAAAGCCGCCGGCGAAGGCGAAAAGCTGGCCCGCGTTTCGGGCGGCGTTTATTACCAGATCGAACGTATCAGCGACATTCAAAAAGCCTACGAGGACATCGTCGTTCAGCTCCGCTCGGCGTACAACATCACGTTTCGTTCAGATACAAATACGGTTGGCGGCAGCGGCGTATCGCCGAGATTAAAGATAAGGACGAAACGCGAGAATACGTTTGTGACGGTGAATTCGGTAGCTGCCGCCGAGCAGAAATAGATTTAACCGTGAAACACGCTAAAAGACGCGAAAAGTAAAATTCTTTTTTTTGCGTCTTTCCGAGTATTTCGTGATTGTCAGCAGGCAGGTCGGATGAGCGGAATTTTCTTGACCTTTATTTCCACAAGGTATTTACTGTTTGTACACAATGCTAATTCGACAAATCGCGACAGTTTCCGATTAGCGGAAATCAACGCTAACAAATTTTTAAGGAACTGAACTCGGACGTGGCGACTGATCGAACGATGCAAAATACATCGCTGTCACGCCAGTCGGCGTCGCTCCTTATTTTTTGCCGACTGGAAAATAGGAGATCGAAATGAAAAAGAATATATCGTTTGTGAGCCGCCGTTTTGTGATGATCGCGGTTGTGCTGTTTTCACTAGCCGCAGTTTCAACATCGTTTGCAAACGGAACACACGATTTTAAACATTCGGCTAAGCGAGATGTGAAATCTCCCGGAGCCGTGATCAAGAACTTTTATTATTGGTATATCAATGCCGTCGAAGCCGGGACCGATCCTTTTAAGAAAGGCCGGGCGACATTGCAAAAATATGTAACCTTGCGGCTTATCAAGCAGATCGAGCGGGCCGAATCTGACGGTTCGGACGCCGATGCTTTTTTACAGACACAGGAGTGGGACAAGGCGTGGGCGGACAACGCGAACGTGTCAAATGTGCGGGTCAAGGGGGCGACGGCAACGGCCATCGTGACATTCGACGACGCAACGAACTATCCGCGGGTTTCGGTCACGCTTGTCAAAGAGGCAGGTGTCTGGAAGATTGACCGGGTAAAGAACGCTCCGCTTTAGTCTTAGGATGTTCATAAACGGTCTGAATTAGGTTAGGGAGAGAAAATATGAAAAAAACATTGCTTACGGCATTCGTGGCAGCACAATTGTTTGCCGTCGTTTTAATTGCGGGGAGCCAAAACGCCTTCAGTCAAACAACTCCGCAAAAAATGCAATTCGCAAAACTTAGCGACTATGTCAACGATTGGGACAAGCGGCGTGACGGCGAGCAATTGATCGTGACCGACGTTCCACCGATCGGCAAACTCACCTATGAAAAGTCATATAACATGTATTTCTTTCAGCCGGAAGAAGATGGAGGCGTCAGCAATACCTTTTACACATCCCCTGCCCTTGCAAAAATCCTTCGGCAATATCTGAAAAAAGGGGCCATGACGGCGCACATTTATTGCACTCTGATCCAATTTGTCGGCAGCTCCGATGTCTATCGTTCCCCTTTTGCCACAAAGGTCGAAGGATTTGATGAAAACGGGAAACTCTCGTGGACCGCAACGGGGCCGCCGCCCGCGAAATTAAAGATGCGGCAGTGACCGCTTATTGATTATTGGAGGAATGACATGCTGACAAACTACAGATTACTGATCGTGTGTTTGATCCTGGCCGGCGCGCTTGGCTGCGGCTTGTTTTCGGGCAAAACTAGTGACACTGAGGAGGTATTTGCATCCACGGAAGTTGGAACACCCGAAGGCGACAAAGTAACCAGGGATATAGGCCCCGCGGGCGGTTCTATCGCAAGCCCGGACGGACGGTTGACGCTTGCCGTTCCGCAAAATGCTTTGGCTGAGACCGTCACTTTCGCAATTCAGCCAATAACCAATAAAGCGGGCAACGGTCTTGGCAGCGCCTACCGGCTGGAGCCTAACGGAAAGACTTTTGCTACTCCGCTCGAGATTTCCGTCCGTTATGACGACCATGATCTCGAAGGCACTGTTCCCGAGGCGTTGTCGCTGGCCTATCAAGACCAGCAGGGAGCATGGCATGCGCAGAAATCCGCAAAGCTTGATCCGGCCGCCAAGACACTTACAGTTGCGACCACCCATTTTACCGATTTTGCGTTTTTGGCTCGGCTTCGGCTTTTACCGGTTGAATCAAAACTTCACCCGGGAGTAAGTCAGGGGATTACTTTGTTCTTATGCAAGGAGCCTGGTTTTTTGGATAAAATTCTATCCCGCCGCTTGGATTGCTCTGCGTCTCCGCACGGAGCAACTAGTTGGAAGCTGCGCGGGCCAGGCACAATAGGTAAGCCTCGCTCGAACGATACGGGTGTGCTTTACACGGCTCCCGCCACAAAACCGGCCGATAATATTGCTTGGGTGGATCTGACAATCGACTTTTACATATGGAACCCCGACACAGGTGCAACATCCGTGGTTCAAAAGACCTTTTCCGCGAAAATTACCATCCTCGGCTTGAGTTACGAAGCTAAGGGGCAGACTGCGGACGTCGTATGGTCCGGGGCGATATGTAGTCTGGATCAGCCCTTTACCGTTTCCGGCTCGGTAATAGGTTACAAGCTCAAGTTTACTCCGTCATCCGCAACGGCTGGTACGGTCTCAATCACAGCCGCGGGAATGATGGTGACGGCGGAAGGCGGCGGTACGTACAAAATAGAGGGAGGAGATACCGAAAAGCCGAGGATCGCAGTGGCCGCAACAGCCGTTGGACACTCTCCGGTCGGTTCCCGGACCGGCAGCGGAACAATTTACATCGACCTGGTTCCACTCAACACCGTTGAGTGCAGTGGAAAATAAGCACCACGCCAAAACTTTGTGAACAAAAGATGAAACGATGAATTATTTTGGAGGAAATCGATCAATGAAAAAATACACCTTTTTGTTTTCTCCCTTTCTACTTCTTCTCTTCTCGATCGCTGTGAACGCACAATACTACGGCGCTTTGAGCACTACATGGAACAATCCTTTTTCCGCATCTGCGAGCATGATGATTCAAGGCGCAATTAACCGCAAGATGTTGGAGCGGTCAATCGCAAACCAGCAAGGAAAACCGGTAAGATCGACAACTGCAGCCAATAGCTCGACTTCTATACCGACAAGATCTCAAAACGCGCCGACGGCCGCGAACTATGCCGTGCTGCGATTTAAGCCAGTGGCGAATTCCGGCGTTACAAAGCAAATCGCAGACGCTATAGGCAGCGATCCAAAGGAACGGGCAGCGCTTCTTGGAGTTCTTAACGAGATAAAAAAATCGTACGAGGTGGAGGCCGCGAAAGACGGAAGATCGAACAATATTGCCGCCGCTTTGGCATTTTTTCTGGCGGCTACCTCGATGGCGTATCACCAGACAGACGAGCCGGCTGAAAGCGTCACGGATGCGTTGGTCGAGGTCCTGCAGCAGGAATTATCCGCAGCACCTGAATTCAAATCGATGACGAATCTGCAAAAGCAGCATATGCACGATTGGCTCGTAGTGACCGGAGGGTTTGTATTGGCAGGCTATCTCGATGCGGTGAAAACCAACGATCAGAAAGAGCTGGCAGATTACAAGGAACTGGCCAATGCGTCGTTTAAGCTGGTACTCGGGACTGGGGCAGAAAAGTTCAATCTGGCGGAGATAAAGTAAGTACGTTGGATACGCGAAATTTAAGCTCGGTCGGTAAGGATGGGCTGTTAAGGCAGGGACTCACAGCTTCCTGAGTACGCGTGACGCGTTGGAAGTGGCGAACCCGACTAACCTCAAATTAGGAGAAACCTCAAATGAAAAAACTTTTTATTCTGTTGCTGGTATCACTTGCTTTTGTTCCGGCCGCCTTCGCGCAAACACGCAAGAGTGTCAGTGGGGCGGAAGTTACGGGAACATTTCGTTCTTATTTCAAAGGCAAATTCAAAGGAAATTTTAACGAGATCAAAATTCTGGCCCTTGGCAAAGGCAAGCTAAAAGTTAGTTTTGGCCTGACTTATCCGTTTGTTGACGGTACGGGTGGACTTGACGCCAACGTCGGCGAAGCCGAAGGGACTGCCGATATTGAAGGTGATACCGCTGTGTTCTCATCACAAGAGGATGGTGAATCGTGCAAAATTACAATCAAATTTGTTAAGCAAGGGCAAATCAAGGTTACACAAGGCGGTTTGTGCGGCTTTGGGCTTAATGTTTCGTCTGATGGAACTTATAGAAAGGTTAGTAATGCAAAACCTAAATTTGAATAGGTTTTTCAAAACTAAGCCGTAGGCTATAGCCCGTTGGACGAGTAGATCTGGTTCCAAATACATTCTCAAAATGGGGAGAAGATTATGAAGGTATCGAAAATTATTCTAGTGTTATTTATCCTAATTACCTCGGCTGCGTCGGCAGCCTACGCACAGCAAACGTTCACTCAAACGGTCACTCTACAGAACAGGAATTGCAACGTTCAGTGTACTATAATTGATGCTCCCGGACTCAATAACAACCCCGCCGCCCTCATATTTGTGACGCAGGCCTTAGGGAATGGCACATCTCCTATCGGTGCCTTGTATAGGACGTATGAACAGAAGTGGAGCATTTTTAATATAAATGGGGCGGTCATGGCCGCAGGGGCAAAATTCAACCTGGAGTATTACCAAGCGCCGGACGCCGATCATTTTGTCTATATTGTCCCGCAACAACCCCATTCAGAAAGTTTTGCATACATTGATCACGCCGGTCTCAACAACAATCCAGATGCCCAGATCCGTGTTTTCCCAACCAACCCGCAGACGGGGAATACTCTCTTTAACCCATATGACATAAGGGTCGGATACGACGCTTCGGCCTCAAAATGGCTTATCGCCAACGTCAGCAACGGATCACTGTCCCAAGGACTCGCCTACAACGTAATGTTTTCCAGCGGATTGCCCACCATCACGAACCCAAATGCGGGTAAAACATTAAATCCATCCCCTAAGCCTCCGGTAAATGCGTCCGGCTGCAATTGCGTTATTCCAACCTCACTTCCGCCTAATGGTTCTGCCGGAGGCGACCTTAGCGGAACGTATCCATATCCGAAAGTTAGCGGACTTCAGGGCAAACCGTTATCAAATGATCCGCCTGCGGTTGGTCAGGTACTGAAATGGAACGGTTCGGCGTGGGAACCCGCCAATGAAAATGCCGGCGGCGGCACCACATACAACGCCGGGACCGGGCTTGCAATTCAAGGCACAACGATTTACGCAAATACCATCGCTCCCTTGTGGAATGCAAACAAGATCGAGGGGCGGGCAGTGTCGCCGACGGCCCCTGCTATCGGTCAGGTCCTGAAATGGAACGGAACGGCTTGGGAGCCCGCACCCGACAATACCGGGTCCGGCGCCCAGACAACACCAAGCTCTAAATCATCAGCTTTGTCATTTAAACAAAGCGGGGTCATAGAGATGCACGACGCCAACGTCAACAGCGTGCCGATCACGGGCCTCAACAATCAGACATTCACGTTGGCTCAAAACAGCCGCGTCGTCTTCCACACGGCTATTGACATTCACGCAAGTACCGTCAATATCATTGATCCGGGCGCCACAGGTGTCTGGTTAAGCGTCGAGATTCTAAACGCATCAAATGCAGTGGTAGCAAAATCCACAAGTGATGCCGTGCTCGGCACCTGGGTGACGCATAGTATGAATTCAAGCGGTTTTGGCGTTCTTCCTGCTGGCACATATCACACGAGAGTCCTGATAAATCGACAGGCCGGCGGCGCATTTCTGGACGTGACCGGCGGGTTCGGAGATCATCCCAGCCAGGGTGGTCAGATGATCCTGGAGATCTTTCCGGACTAGAGACGGTCGGGCGGTCGCTGAATCAAGTTCTAGAGTCGTTAAAACTGTAGCGAGTGCAGGTATCAAACATATTAACAACAAGATGGCAGGTATTGAATTATGAAAACATCAAAAATCATTTTAGTTTTATTCAGCGTACAGATCGCCTGTTTGCTTATTCCGCAGACGATTTTTTGTCAGACGGAAACGCTCGACATCATTCAATATACGCCGCCAAAAGGTTGGACTAGAACGCCTAAGGAAGGGGCAATGGCCTATATCGACGTTAACAAAACCACCAACGGCTTTTGTATTCTGACCATTTTCAAGTCAAACGCGAGCGCGGGGACTGCGCAAAAAGATTTTGCAAACGAGTGGAATGGATTGCTGGTCAAACCTTTTAAGGCCGATGCAAATCCTAAAACCCAAACACAAACCACTCCCGAAGGCTGGCAGATAACAGTCGGTGCAGGGGAGATCGAAGTTGATGGAGCCAAATCTATTGCGCTTTTGACTGTTTTTACGGGCTTTGGAAAAACGGCAAGCATTCTCGCCAATCTGAATGAGGAATCTTACCTGGCACAAGTTGACGCAGTTATTAGCGGCATGAAATTGGATAAGAACGCGCAAGCCTCAGCTCCGGTTTCATCTCCTCCGGCTGGCAATCCAAATAACGGGTCGGGAAAGTTTGGCTCAATGACATACACGCCGCCCGCCGGATTTAGCGAACAGCAATTTTCAGATGGCGTGGTATTTCTTCCACAAGACCTGCCTGGTGAATTCTTAGTTATCCAAATAATGCTTCCGCTCAATGCTACCGGCACATTGGAACAGGCCCTTGCACAAAGTTGGAACGAAACCGCTGCAATAAAAAAGGCCACCTCCACGGTTGTCGTTAATGGCGGATATTACGACAAAACCGAGGCCAAAAGATCATTTAACGGATGGGAATATATTCGCGGCAGAGGCACAATTCAGGTTGAAAACGGAACGCCTTATAAAACCAACGAGGGGCTTGAATTGTTTGTGGTAAAGGTCAATAACCGTTTCGAACGGGTGGCGATCACGGAATCGCTCTCCTGTAATCGTCCAACCAACAGAATAAAGTGGATCGATCCGATCGAGAGCTTTTTATTCTCGATGCAATTCGCCGATCTCAAAGAGCCGGCTTTGGCAACGGGTTCGGCCAAAGGCGCGGGCATTGTCGGCGTGTGGCAAGGCGTCGCGCTTTCAGTCGGCATGACCTCGACAAGCAAAGGTCTTGGCGTGGGATACGCAGTTTACTCACCTGTTTTCTTAACTAACGGGCAAGCCTATTTCGGGAACGATTTTCCCTTTGAGGGATTGGACGGGGTAAATACCCGGATACAGGCCGAGATACATCGTCGTGACTGGGGAACATATACGTTCAGTAATGGTCGAGGTGTTGTGAAAATGCCTTACGGCGATATTCCGATCAGAATGGAGGGCAACAAACTCATCATCACCAAAAATCAAGCGGATCATGCATTCATCAAAATGAATCCGGTGGACGGCGCGACATTCAGCGGAACTTACACCTTTAGCGAATATAGAGGAAAGATCCCAACCATTACCTTTACTCCCGACGGCAGATTTAACGACGCCGGAGCAATTGAAATCATGTATCACGTAACCAATGAATGCAGAAGTCCGGCAGAAACGCCTGGTTCTGGCACTTACGAAGTAAAGGATTATACGGTTACATTCAATTACAATGATGGAAGAAAAATAAAGATCCCTTTCCTGGGCGTCGATTACGACAAGAATAACCCAAGCCCGCCAACGCTTGTGTTTAGCTCTGTTGATCAGAAGTTTATAAGAAGATGATTTTGAAAAACGCCAGGAACGCCGGGACGGGTTGCTTTGCTAATCAGAACTCATCAGCGCACCTTATTCCCTTAGGCCAAGGAGAATGCTCATGATAAAAAAGCGATATATATTGATTCCACTCGTCGGGCTAATCGGCATCGTGATCATAATCGTCATCGCTGGCGCGATCGGCTACTTGCTGCTTTCGAGGCATGCTGGCGACACTGAGATGGTATTTGCCGCTACGGAGGTCGGCACGCCCGTGGGCGACAAGGTAACCAAGGCCATTGGTCCCGAAGGCGGCTCGATCACAAGCCCGGACGGGCGACTGACGCTGACTGTTCCGGAAAACGCTCTGACGGAAACCGTTCCGTTTAGTATTCAGCCGGTAACGAATAAATTTGAAGCTGGTCTCGGACTCTCGTACAGGTTAGAGCCTGAAGGAAAGACATTTGCGACTCCGCTCGATATTTCTGTCCACTACGACGACCACGATCTTGAAGGCACTTTTCCGGAGGCGTTATCGCTCGCCTATCAGGACAAAGACGGAGCGTGGCACATGCAAAATGCGATCGATCTGGATGAGGACAAGAAGACGATAACGGTTTCTGCCACACATTTTAGCGTCTTTGAATTGATATACCGTGAGAAGTTATTGCCCGCTAAAGCAACGCTTCACGTAGGTGAAAGACTGAAAATATTAGCCACGAATTGCAATCCAGTTAATCGTATCATTGATTTCTTGCTTGGCGGCAAGTGCTCCGAGGGGTGGGGCATGTATGATAATTGGAAACTAGTGGGTGAAGGCAAATTAGCCCAAGATTATCCTTATATGATTTATACAGCACCCGGTAAGAAACCGACGCCGAACGTGGCGACTGTTATTTTTTACCAACCCGAATTTATGGTCTCGGTCGAGGTGCCGTGTCCCCTTGATAAGACGGATGGTTGGAGGATTGTACGTGATCGGGCGGTACCGTGGCCAAATGTTCGTCAAAAGTGCCATAAGATGGTGCCAGGGCCGGGCACCCTCGAATCAGTAATCACGATCATTGACCGGGGATACAAGGCTACCGGCAGCGATGGACCGACAACCTACAGCGGCACGGTATGCAGCCTCGATAAAGAATTTACAGTTGTCGGCCACAGTGGGCCATTGGCCTTGACCTTCAAATTCAAACCGTCAGGCGACGGACGGGCCGGAACAGGCTCTCTGGATGGCTCGGTCTCTGTAGCTACCTGGACGGGCAACGGGCCTTACACGATAGAAGGATTTGACAGTGAAAAACCCAAGATAGTTTGGGTCACCGACCAAACAGTATCGGGAAAGATTTCGGGCCGCGGTACCTTTCACATTGACCTCGTACCGCTCGACGGAGATGAGTGTAGTGGGCAATAAGCACGACATCATGGCAACAACGGTGGGTATGAAAAGGAGGAGTATATGGAAAAGAAATTGATGATTTTGTTTGGAACGATAATGTTGGCTTTGCTGGCGACTAATCTCATTTCTGCTCAAAGCGCGCCGCTGGAAAAACGGATCAAACTGGTGAAAGGCCAAAAGCTTGTTTTGAAAGGCGACGTTTATGAGGGCGATGATTTTTCCTACAATTTTTCGGCGCGGAGTGGACAAACTCTCACCGTAAAACTAATCGGACGTGATGCCGATTTCACGGTCAATACGAATGACGGCATTGAGATTTATGCGATCTCAAAGGTAACAAAATTTTGGTCGGGTAAATTGCCTTACGATAACACCAATAAATATTCAATTATTTTGACATCGAACTACAAATCGGCAAGCTACAGGTTAGAAATTATGCTCAAGTGAAGGAAGGAAAAAAATGAAAAATAAGATGATTAGGACAAGAATTTTGGTAGTTTTAGGCTTTCTGCTCACCTTGAGCATTCCAGTAACTGCCCAGTGGAAGGACAATATGGGCGGGAGTTGGAACAATCCGACGAGTGCCTCGATCGGTAATATCATAAACGATCAGCTTTGGAACCGGATGCGTGCAAAGGCGAGGGCGCGGGATCAGGGCAAATCCGTTCCGGCAACGACCAGAGCGGCGGAAACTCCGGCTGTAGCGCCTGAAGTTACTAAAAAAACACCTGCCCAGATCGATGCGGCAGTTCGCTTTCGTTCGACCGGAACGCAGCTGAGGACGCAGGCTTTTGCCGATTTCCTCAGCGCGGGTGGCACACCGGAAACAAAGAAGCGGATGACCGCGATCATCAGCATGCTTTTGACCGAATATGAAAAGGCGGCAAAGGAACAGGGCAAACCAAATGACCTTGCACTGGCAACCACGGCCGCTCTCGTTTACAACAGCAGCATTTACCACGGTACGGCTGATCCCGATGACGCCAGCATCATGGAAATACGCGGCGCGTTGGCAGAACTAGAGGCTGAGGACGGCACATTTGCGTCTATGACCGACAGGCAAAAACAAGAGCTTTACGAAAACCTGGTCATTTCCACAATGCTCGCCAAGGCTGGCTACGAGGAAGCCCAAAAGGGCGGCGATAAGGCCAACATGGCAATATATCGCGATCTGGCCGGACAAACGCTCCAGGCTGTCAGCGGAATGGCTCCCGAAAAGATCCGTTTCATGCCGGACGCACCGACAATGGAGGCTCTCCGCACAGACTCGACAACGACAAATGGGACTGATCCATCTTCTCCGCCCACCTCGCCGCAAACCGTCCCTCAAGATGCTCCTCCGGCAGCTATCGGTGCAGGTTCATTGGTTATGGAGTTTGAAGGAAACGAAGTTCGCGCCAATCAGATGTACGGCGGAAAAAGAATTCGCGTCAACGGCACGGTTAATTCAATTGACATCCAAAAAAACGGCCAAATTATTTTGACATTTCATTCTCCGTTTGGAGGTTATGCTCAGACACAATGTTATTTCAACAAATCACAAAGCTCCAGGTTAGCTGAATTCAGCGGCGGCCAGCAGGCGGTCGTCGAGGGAACCGTGAAAGGAATTGGTGGCGGCATGGGCGGAAAGGGTTTCGTTGTGCTGGAAAATTGCACTGTTCCTTAGAGTCCGTCTTCGAATCGTATCGCCCGCCTTTCGCCGGCTATCATCTCGCAGAAGCGGTCGAGTTGCGTTCCAGCGTCGGGCTGCCGGAAACGCAAGATTAGCAAATGCTCAGGTCGTTCCACCCGCTTACGCAGGTGGTTCTGACAATTGCCGCAATTTATGTTCAAATTAAATTGATTTGAACGACTCTCTTTTACAATCCTTGTTCGATGAAACGGAGCGCCGCCCGTTGACGGTTTCGGAGCTGAATGCTGAGGTGCGCGGCGTGCTGGAACGGCAGTTTGCGTCCGTTTGGGTCGAGGGCGAGGTTGTTAATTTTGTGCAGGCGTCGTCGGGGCATTGGTATTTTAATCTTAATGATGGAAGCTCCCAGATCAAATGTGTTTGCTGGAAGGGGACGAATTATCGCATCAGGTTTAAGCCGCAGAATGGCGTCACGGTGCGGGTTCGCGGAAAGCTGACGCTGTATGAGGCCCGTGGTGATTTTCAGCTCGTCGTCGAGTCGCTTGAGCCGTCCGGCGAGGGAGCTTTGCGGGCGGCGTTTGAACAGATTAAGGCTACGCTCGACGCCGAAGGGCTTTTTGCTCCGGAGCTGAAACGGCAGATTCCGTTCTTTCCGCGAAAGGTTGGCGTCGTCACGAGCCCGACCGGAGCGGCGTTTCATGACATTTTGAATGTGCTGACGCGGCGGGCGCAGTCAGTGAGCATCGTGCTTGCACCGACGCTCGTTCAGGGCGAAGGTGCGGCCGACAGCATTCGACGGGCGGTCGTCGATCTCAACGAATACAATCGCACGCTCGACATCGCAGAAAGAATCGATGTGCTTATCGTCGGACGCGGCGGCGGCTCGGCTGAGGATCTGTGGGCGTTTAATGACGAGATGCTCGCGCGGGCAATGCGTGCGAGCGAAATACCGGTTATCTCGGCGGTCGGGCATGAGATCGATTGGACGATTGCCGATCTGATCGCCGATCTGCGTGCGGCAACGCCTTCGGCGGCGGCTGAAATGGTAGCGGGCCGAGAAGAGGATATTATTCACGATCTTCACGCCTGCGAAGAAAGGCTTTTTGGGATCATCGATCGCAAAATATACGAGGCCGACACGCGGACGGCGAATGCGATAGGCAGTTTGCAGACCGGCTTTGCGGCCAGCGTGCATCGGGCAAATATGCGGTTTTCGGATATCGCGTTACGCCTAACACCAGCAACTTTGAAGGCAAAGGCCGCAGCTATCGCAAATCAACTCGAAATGTTCGACCACAGGCGTTTTGCGGCGATCGATCGCGTTGCAAAAGCCAAGACCGAGGGCTTGAACGTCCAGATGGCAAAGCTCAACGCGCTTTCGCCGCTTGCCGTGCTGACGCGCGGATATTCGGTCACGCAGACGGCCGATGGCAGCATCCTGAGGGACGCGACGCGGACAAAACCCGGCGACAAATTGAAAATACGTCTCGAGCATGGGAAACTGGACGCCGAGGTTTTGGCGGTGGAGTGTTGAGGTTCGACTAAGATTATGAGGTGCGAAATAATGAAAATAATTTCGATCGCGGAGAAGTTCGTAATAGGAATTTGCTTGATATTTTGTCTGGGTACGATCGCGCATTCGCAAACCCAAACACCTATTAAAAAAAAAGATCATAAGGAAAAAGTTGTGACAAAACTTGCAAAAGGAACATTCGAAGTAAAGATGACTCCGCAAGCGGCAGAGGAAAATATCGGAGATCCGACCATTGGACGCATTGCGATGACCAAACAGTTTAGTGGTGATCTTGAGGGAACCGGTAAGGGTCAGATGCTCGGCAGTCAATCGGAGGTGGTTCAAGGTTCGGGCGGTTATGTCGCGATGGAGCGTGTGACCGGAACTCTGAATGGCCGGAAGGGCAGTTTTATCTTGCAGCATATCGGCACGATGCAGGGCGGAAATTTCGAACTGAACGTATCGGTCGTTCCCGATTCCGGAAGCGGGGAACTAACCGGCATTTCGGGAAAATTTAAGATCATAATCGAAGGCTCAAAACACTTCTACGAGTTCGATTATTCGAGTCCCAAGGCAAAGTAGAGATTTGTCGAAATTGACGTTAGCATTTCCAGGGCGGAGTAAGAGCATCGATGTCAAGTTTTAGGGTTGATCTGGACGATCCGCCGAAAGGGAAGTTTGAAAGCGCGCCGATGTTTGCGGCCAGCCGGGTGCCAAGACGGCGTTCGCGGCGACCGTTCGTAATTGTGGCGGGTGTTTTGGCGGCGATCGCTTTGTTCACCTTTGTCGGCGGCTTTCTGTACTGGCAAAGCCTGAAAAGTACGCCGCAATATTCGCTCGCTTTGCTGGTTGACGCGGCGAAGCATGACGATCAAAAAGCGGTCGGTGAGATCGTGGATATTGACGCGGTTGTTGACGATTTTGTGCCGCAGATAATGGATAAAGCCGTTGAATTATACGGCCGCGGCCTGCCGCCGCAGATTCTTGGCCGGGTTGCAATGCTTGCGACGCCTTTGCTGCCGGCGATTAAGGATCGAGCACGAGCCGAATTGCCGCGTGTCATCCGCGACCGAACCGAACGATTTGGAAATGTGCCGTTTTTCGCGATGGTGCTAGGAGCGGATCGGTTTTTGGACATTACTATCACCGGCGAAACGGCGGTCGTTAAGAGCAAGCTGCCGGAACATCCGCTTGAGATGAAGATGCGGCGAAACGGGATGCGGTGGCAGATCACGGGTATTAAGGATGAAAAACTTGCGACTGATATTGCCCGCAAGATCGGCCAGGAAATCGTCATGATTGCGACCAACGGCCTCAATCAAAAAACCGCCGACACGCTCGGCGTGGGGAATCTGGCCGATCTGCTGCGGCAGGCGGAGGATCTGGTGAAATAGCTATGGAAAAATCATTTGAAATATCGCTTGGTGAATTGGAGCAGATCGTCACAAAGCTTGAGGACGGCGACCTGCCGCTCGAGACAAGCCTTGAGCTTTTTGAGAAAGGAATTAAGCTGTCCCGTGAGTGCCGCGAGCGTTTGACAAAAGCCGAGCGCAGGATCGAAATATTGATGAAAGACGCGGATGGCAATCTGACCGTCGAAGAGATAGATCCGAACAGCCTTCGGGATTAGGTTCGATGAGTTGCCTCAGGCTAAAGCTGGATGCAATTCAAAAGGCCGCCTTTTTCAGACGGCCCCATTTTTTCGCTATTACGGTTTCTTTTCCGCCTTTTTGTGTTCCAACAGATCGCAGACTTGATAAGCGCCGGTCGGGTCGACTGCGGTCTTTCCGGCCTCGATGCTCTGGATCTTGCCTTCTTTATCGACCACGAACGATGCTCGTGCTCCGTATCCTGACTTTTCGCTATAAAGGCCGTATTCCTTTGTCGTGTTCCGGCGCCAGTCGCTGAGGAGCGGGAACGTAACGCCGATCTTTTCAGCAAATGCCTTGTTCGAGGCAAAGCTGTCCATGCTGATGCCTAGTACCTGTGTTGCGGCTGCGTCAAATTTTGCGATATCAGACTGATACGCTTGGAGTTCCTTCGTTCAGCCACCGGTAAAGGCGAGCACGTAAAATGCCAGAACGACATTTTTTTTGCCGCGATAATCACTGAGCTTTACCGGAAGTCCGCCGGTATCGGTTAAGGTAAAATCGGGAGCCATGTCGCCGACCTTGAGTTGAGTCGCGGGTGCGACCGGCGTGGCTTGCCCGAAGCCGACGGCGGCGATCGCCAGAATCATTGCCGCCAGAATAATCGATCTTTTCATAATTTTAATCTCCTGCTGCTACCTGCGTGAGCTGAATATACGCAAAATATACCAAAATAACAACGCAACACTCGCAAAAAGGGTCAATGCCGCCGCGACGTGCTGGTTTGTATTAAAGCGGTGCATAACCTGCGATGTCTGGTAAAGTATCGAGGTCCCGGCGAACGCAACCATTATAAACGCGAAAACATTACCCAGCGTAAACCCGAAGATAGCACTGGCGATAATAAATCCAAGTGCTGCAAAGCCGCCGATACCAAGGATAGGAGCGAGCCACGAGAAATCGGTTCGCGTTAGGAAAACTGTCATTGTTAAGCCCGCAAAAAGTCCGAGGGAAACGATACCGGCTTTGATAATGACGGTCGGGTCGCCCGATGCGTAGGCCGCGATATAGAGGAGCGGGACGAAAATGATCGCCTCGGCAATGACGAATACGCCGAGCCCGGCGTATTGGACAGCATCGGAAGTCTCCGAGACGGCCCAGCGGTTTGAAAGCCACGAGATCAGCATAAATCCGCCCAGAACGGCGAGCCACCCAAAGCTGCCGGTCGAAAAGATCACGGTCGCGATCAACTGGGCCGCACCCGAAGCGAATAATAGAGCCTCGACCACGATAAAAGCCATGATCGCCGCCGCGAGCAAAAGATATGTCCGGCGGATAAAAGCCGCACGCTCAATAGGCGCGGCCTGTGCCACGGAATTGCCAAATGTAGTTGTAAAATCTTCCATAATTATCACTGCTCATTTGATTACCGATCAACCGCAAAGTTTGCCTCTCGATCAACCGCCCGACGAGCCGCTGCCGCGAAATATCGAATCCACGCTCCATACGCCCGAGCCACGCGACGCAATGTAGAGGAAAGCGAAGCTATATGCTACCGAGAGTTCGCCGCCATTCATGATCGGAAGAGCGCCGCCGGGCTGATGAACCATAAAATACGCGACCGCCATCGTTCCGCTCGAGATAAAGGCGGCGATGCTCGAGAAAAAGCCGATCATTATCAGAAAACCGCCAACCAGTTGGATAATGCCCGCGACCAGTATGAGACCCTCGGCCGGAATTGGTGGCTTTGCGGGCGGCCAGCCTAATAGTATTTGCGTGCCGTGCATCATAAACATAAATCCGAAAACGATCCTAAAGATCGCGTAAAAATAACTCGAGTATCTGCCTAGAAATCTATCCATTTGGGTTCACTCCTTTTTTACTTTGATTTTCGAACAGTATAGCGCAAAAACGGCGTCAACGACGAAAAGGGGCGATCCAGTGACGGTCGCCCCCATACTAATGCGCCTTTATTAACTCTTAAGGTGCTGAAGATCCGGCTCTTTCAGCTCCTTTTGCCGCGAGAATATCAATCTTTTCGATCTTTGGCGACTCGGCAAGCAGCTCGGCGGCGTTTGCCATTAGGGCCGCAGCCACCTTTCCATTCAGATGAGCGTCGCGGCCTTCGTCGCCCGCAAATGTGTCAAAGATACCGAATGTATTTTCGCTAAATTTTACAGCGTACCACGTAACCGTAAGCGGCTCATCATTTACCAGGCCGAGGCCGCTATTCAAAAAAGCCTCAACCGCAGCTTCCTTACCGGGTTTGGCCACGAGTTTTACCGCCAATCCTTTTTTTACCATTATATTTCTCCCGTGATGTATAGTTCTAGCCGTACAAAATATTGTATTTGTGCGGCTACCCAATGATAAGCCTCGATGAAAGAATATCAAAGAGCAAGCCTTCGACAATGATTTTGGATAAACTAGCTGTCAGTCAGGAGCCAAGTTGGCGTCTTTTACAATATTTTGTTAAAGTCTTGAGTTTCGCACATAGAGCCGACGACGCTCCTTATATAATAGGTGTTAATACAATGACTAATCTCGAAACATATTTGGCAAAGTTTAATGAGGCCGACTGGCTCGCGGCTGTTGGCACGCTGCTGCCGTGTATTCATGAAGTCGACCGGAACGCGATTCAAATCTGGTTTCGATTTTATCCGCTGAGCTTAAAACGCTTTATCGATGCCGCTGAGGGCCGTGATGAAACGCTCCACGGAATCGCGATGCAGGGCGATTTTGAGTTGAAAGACCAGATCGACACGTCGCACCGTTTTCTATACGGCCACCGTTACTGGAAAACTGTTAAGGCCGCGATCGAGGCCGAATCCGTTGTCTTTACCGATCAGACGCACGACCTTAACGAAGAGATCAAGCAGATCGGAATGCTCGTCGCCGAAAAGCTCAGGATCGAACGCCAGATGGTCAACGCCGTCGTCGCCATCGGTTTGATGACGCTAAATCAGGTGGGGATCGAGGCTTTTAAGGCCGCAACAGGCGAGATCGAAAAACCGTCGGGAATTATGGCAAAATCGCCCAATGCGGTCATCGCGGAGCGTGGAAAAGACGATTCGCAAGGGCTGTTTGGTTTTTTGAAAACGATAAATAAGGAATTTTCGGTCAATTACACCGCCGCGCACATGTCCGGCAAATTTCCCGTAATGAACGAACAGGAGATCACGTCAGCCTCGGCAAACGACCGCTCGCGGAATTGGCAGGAGATCGACAGCCGCTGCTGGGAAGGCCCCGTGCCGGTCGAATGTACGGCCGCTTCGTGCGGGACGTGCTGGATCGGCGTTCTCGGCGGACAGGAAAAGCTCGACGAGGTTCACCCACGCGAACGCCGCCAAATGAAGGTTTTCGGCTACAACCAGCCGAACGACGCTAAGCCGTTTATGCGTCTGTCCTGCCAGGCCCGCGCCGGCGGCAACGTGACGATAGTCATCCCGCCGTGGAACGCGGTCTTTGGCAAAAAGGTCTATAACAATGTCGAAGAGGTCGCACTCGAACCGGCAACCACGTCCGCCAGGGTTCTCCGCGAAACCATCGCCTCCGCCGCAACCTCCGGCGAATAAGAAGATTTTTTAGCCACAGATATACACAGATGAATACCGATAGGAAAAAATAACCCTTGATCTTATCTGTGTTCATCTGTGGCTAATTTTCCTTTTCCGCTCTATGTTCTCCGCGCGCTCTGTGGTAAAAATCTTTCGTGGATATCGAAAAGAAACCCTTTCCCCCGGTCGCTCTCGTGGTCATCGCCGTTCTCCTCTGGAGCACCGGCGGGCTTTTTATAAAGCTAACGACGCTCGATGCTTATCAGGTGACTTTTTTTCGCTCGCTGCTGGCCGGGATAACGGTCCTGATCGTCACGCGCAAAAACGGTCTGCGAATAGATGCGTTTGGCATCATGGTGTCGGTGATTTATGCGACGCTTCTCTTTCTTTTCGTTTGGGCTACCAAACACACTACGGCCGCGAACGCGATCTTTTTGCAATACACTGCACCAATTTACATCCTGATATTTGCCCCTTTTCTGATCGGTGAAAAATTTCACTGGCGAGATCTGATCACGATCATTTTCTGCATCGCCGGAATGAGCCTGTTTTTCGTCGGCAAGCTCGAGATCACAGACTATCAAGGCAATCTTGCGGCCCTCGGCTCCGGCATATTTCTGGGCTTATATATAATGCTGCTGCGCCACCCGAGAGTAGTTGGCGGTAGGCATTCGGCGGCACGCGGTAGGTCAGAGCCGGAAGAGCGAACGACCGGGGCTTCTCTTTCTGTAGACAACCGCCGACCGCCAACTGCTCCCCTAAACCCCGTCATCACCGTCATCTATGGCAACTTCCTACTCGCGCTCGTCACGCTGCCGTCGGGCATTGCCGCTTTCCCGACGATGACGCTCAACGACACCGCCGCCGTCGTCTTCCTCGGCGTTTTCCAGATCGGCATCGCCTACATCCTCTTTATCAAAGGCGTCACCGGCGGTACGCGTCCGCTCGACGCCAGCATCATCGGCTTTATCGAACCGCTGCTCAATCCCGTCTGGGTCTTCCTCTTCGTTGGCGAACAGCCCTCAAATTGGGCAATCTTAGGCGGTGCAATAATTATCGCGACGGTGGTCGTTCATACCCTAGTGCAATACCGCAGCCAGAACGTCGAGTCATTGCGCAAAACTTGACGTAGCGTATAGCATCCAACGCATCCCGATTCGTTACCTATCTGCCGTTAAGCCGTCGATCATCGCCCGAAATATTTCACAGATAGACGCTTAACCATCCGGAACTCATTAACAATTTGGTTATGCCGTGATAAGGTATAAAAATAACATCAGAAAACGAGTCTTATTACTCGTTTTTTCTATTTAATCAGGCATTTTACTAGAATTTGGGCTGGAGAAATTTTTTATGACAGATCTTAATATTCCGTCAAACGTAACAAGCGAAGAGCTGATCCGATGGGTTACCGACGCGGTTGAATTGTGTAAGCCGGACAGCGTGCATTGGTGCGACGGTTCGCAAGCGGAATACGACAAAATGTGTGCCGAAATGGTTGAATCAGGCACGTTTATTAAGCTCAACGCCGAAAAACGGCCGAATTCGTTTCTCGCCCGCTCGCATCCGTCGGATGTTGCCCGCGTCGAGGACCGGACATATATTTGCGCACGGGCCAAAGGCGACGCCGGGCCGACCAATAACTGGATGGCGCCTGTCGAGATGAAGGCCATCCTCAAGAAAAAATTCGACGGAGCGATGCGCGGCCGGACAATGTATGTCGTGCCTTTTTGCATGGGCCCGATCGGCTCGCCGATCTCGCAATTTGGCGTTCAGATAACCGATTCGGCCTACGCGGCGGCCAATATGCAGATCATGACCCGCATGGGCACGAAGGCTCTCGATGCACTTGGTGACGGTGAATTTACACGCTGTATGCATTCGGTTGGAATGCCGCTCGCGGCCGGTCAGAACGATGTCGCATGGCCGTGCAGCCCCGATCCAAAAGATAAATATATTGTCCATTTTCCTGAGGAAAACTCGATCGCGAGCTACGGCTCAGGCTACGGCGGCAACGCGCTTTTGGGCAAAAAATGCCTAGCTTTGCGAATCGCGTCGAATCTCGGCCGCGCTCAGGGCTGGCTCGCCGAGCATATGCTCATCGTCGGCGTGAAATCACCCGATGGCCGTAAAGATTACGTCTGCGCGGCATTTCCGTCCGCCTGCGGTAAGACCAATTTTGCGATGCTGATTCCGCCTAAGGAATTTGTTGACGAGGGGTGGGAGATCACGACCGTCGGCGACGACATCGCCTGGATAAAACCTGACGAAAACGGAAAACTCCACGCCATCAATCCCGAGGCTGGATTTTTCGGCGTCGCTCCGGGTACCAATTACTCGACCAACCCGAACGCAATGGAGTCGATCAAGGAAAACACGATCTTTACAAACGTGGCTTTAACGGACGACGGCGACGTCTGGTGGGAAGGTATGGACGGAGCGCCACCGGCACACGCCATCGACTGGCAGGGCAACGACTGGACGCCTTCGAGCGAGGTTAAGGCCGCTCACCCGAATTCGCGGTTTACCGCGCCCATGTCTCAATGCCCCGTGGCCGATGACCGCGCGGACGATCCGCGAGGCGTACCGGTCTCGGCTTTCATATTCGGAGGCCGCCGTAACAGCGTCGTCCCGCTAATCCAGCAATCGTTTAACTGGGCGTTTGGCGTCTATATGGCCGCGACGATGGGATCGGAAATGACCGCCGCGGCATTTGGCAATATCGGCGAGGTTCGTCGTGATCCATTCGC
>JAYUDV010000319.1:0-20661 GCA_043739565.1 Chloracidobacterium sp. | reverse complement strand
TTTATGCGTTTGATAATGTCGCAACGGGTTCGAGCTACACGATTCGTGTCTCCTCAAGACGCTTTCGCTATCAGCCACGGACCGTTCAACTGTCGGGCGACCTGACGAATCTGGACTTTGTCGGACTGGAATAATACTCGAATCGATATTTGACCATTTAAAATAGCTGTCTGAAAAGCGGGATTTGAATCGTTGACAGTAGTTAATTCGTTTTAAATTGCCTCCGGCCTTAAATGGAGGTTGGCGGTGTTGTATCAAAGCGATTCAGCTTTGCGTCTAAAACCATATTTGTGACTGACAATGTGCAGAATTTTGATTTTTTCGGGTTGGAATGATGAGATTTTCGAAATAGATCCGAGCGGTCTGCAAAACCGCATTCCGGGTAGAGTCTACGCGGGCGGCAAACAGCCGCTGGCCATTGATGAGAACATGAAATCACTGTTGGGCGACATTGTCGATCAAAACCACATCTCTGGTCTCGGTAGCGCGGATGACGGCAAGTGTGTGTCCGTCGGGAGCCCGGTCGAAAGCGACGATATTCGCGGCTTTGAAGTCAGTCAATCTAAATGGACCGCCGCCGTCGACCGGCTGAAGCCAGATGTCAGAGCCGCCGTCCTGAGTGTTTGCAAAGGCGATGGACTTACCATCGGGCATCCATCTCACAAATCTTTGCGTGACTGTCGGCGGAAAGTCAAATCGCTTTAGGCGAGCGCCGCCCTCGACAGGAATTATCCCGATGCTCCAACGCGATTTGTCCTGTGTTGGGTCCAGATAGGGAAATGCGATCGTCGATCCGTCAGGCGAAATGGCTGGTCGAGAGGCTCTCGTGGAGATTATCTGAACGGCCTCGCCGCCAGTAGACGGAATTTTCCAGAGAGTGGCCTCGACCCCGCCGCGTTGAAAGATGACCCACTGGCCGTCGGGTGTGCATTGCGGATAAAATTCGCCGTCGCCGTTTGTAAGCTGAGTGAGGTTAGTGCCGTCGGTGCCGACACTCCAAATGTTTGAGCGTCCCGAGCGCTCGGATGAGAAGACGATCTGCCGCCCGTCAGGCGAAATTGTCAAACCGCGGCTTGCTAGTGCTTGCGTGGTGAGCTGGCGGGCGTTGGCACCGTTTCCATCCATTGTCCAAATGTCCGAGCCGCCGCCTGCGTTTGAGAGATATGCTAAACGCGAATCCCGCATCCATGCGAGATCCACAAGCGATCCCGACTCCGACGCGACCTGTTTTGAATTGGCGGCACGTCCATCCTGAGAAACCCAAAAGCTCGATACAACTTGATCCTGTACCGCCGACAGGCGTGTGCCATCTGCCGTTAGACTAAGATCGTAGTAATCGTTGAGGTCGTGAGTTATGCGCGTCGCCGAACCGTCCTGCATTGAGATGTGCCAGATCTGCTGCGGCCCCGTCGTCCGCTCGGCGGCCGTGATAAAGAGTCCGTCCGCCGACCATTGCGGCTGGCCGACCTGCTGCCAACGTCCACAGGTAAGAGATCGTTCGGAGCCACCGGCAGCGTTGATGCCCACAATTGTATCGTAGTGGCCGATTTCGTCCGCAAGCCGGGCGGGACAGGCGATCGTCTTGCCATCAGGCGACCACGCGGGGGCATTCCAGTTTATTCGGTAGTATTCGGGCTGGCTCCGGGTTGATAGAACACGCTCATTGGTGCCGTCGATTCCCGCCACGATAACGCGGCTTTCCTCCAGATACTGCCGGATAAAAACTATCGATGTGCCATCCGGTGAAAAGCCGACCGGGCCGGTGTCATTCGCGGCCTTGACCGCCGGGCCGCCAAGTACCGGCACATGATAAAGCTCGGTGTCGCCCTTGTCGCGGTCGAGACTGAGCAAGTAAACAGAGTTGCCGTCGGGCGCGAAGGCGGTCCAGACGTATTCACTCGCAACGGGACCGGCAATGCGTACATCGGTTGCGCCGTTGACTTGCCTTACCCACAGATTGCTGCCGTCGGCGCCTTCGGTTACGTGCGCCACGTATCGGCCGTCGGGCGAGATCGCGGCGTGTTTTGTCCGACCGGCGGTCGTGAGACGTACCACGTCCTTGTCGCGGAAAGGTATGACGGCTGCATTAGCCGCTTCCGGCCGGCCGCCGCCGGCAAACTTGTACAAGCCAAATCCAATCGCGGACGAAGCAGTCAAAATCACAACCGCGATCAGCAGAAAAAACCAGGCCGGGCGTCCGCGTTTCTCTTCAACCGTCGCTGCGGCATCGGGGTTTTCACGATACCAGTCGACGACGGAATAAATATTGTCCGAGCGCTCGACCGTGAGCGGCCTTGGCGCATCCGGCGTCTTGAAGTGCTGGCTTGTTAACCGTACATTGCCGCTAAACCGATAGCCGCGCCGCCGCAGCGTTTCGATGAACGGCTGCCTTTCCGAGTTTTTTCCGAGCGTTTTTCGCAGAATATACAGGTTTTGCGAGAGATTGCTTTCCTCGACGATAGTGTCGGGCCAGACGGTCCGCATCAGTTCATCCGTGCTGACGACATCGCCCTGGCGTTCGATGAGGGCAAGCAGTGTCTCGACCACCTTTGGAGTGAGCGAAAGCTGTTCTCTGTTTCGGAATAGGAGCAGATGATCGGCTTCGAGCCGAAAATCTTCGAACTCATAAACCCTGTGCTCGCTTACTTCACGCATTTTGAAGTTAATTTGAGATTCTTTTGAACTTAATTCCAAAGACATGCCAGTCACACCTCGCCTATTCTCTTCCCTATCGAGCGAACAGGCCGTGCGATTCAGCATTCGTCGGTCAAACGATGTCTGAATTGTAGCGCGAATGCCGTGCGATAGCGAAGAATATTTTTCCAGGCTGGCAGCCGGTTCGCTCGATTTGATTTTGGGCAGCGAGAAATATCGGGAGATCATCATGACAAAATTAACCATCATCTTTACCGCGCTCGTCCTGTTTGCCGCAAGCGTCGCGGCCCAGACGACCGAATTTACGTATCAGGGCCAATTACAAACCTCATCTGCCCCGGCAACCGGGAGCTATGACTTTGAGTTTTTGCTGTTTGATGCATCGGTGGGCGGATCGCAGGTCGGAGCGACGCTTACGAGAAACGGCGTTGCGGTCGCCAACGGCATCTTTTCCGTCAATCTTGACTTTGGAGCGAGTTTTCCGGGTGCGAATCGTTTTCTTGAGATCCACGTCCGGCAAACCGGCGGCGGAGCGTTTACGCCGCTCACGCCTAGACAATCTGTCACGAGCGCTCCGTATTCGGTGAAAAGCCTGACGGCTGACACCGCGACAAGTTCGGTGACTGCAACCAACGCCACGACCGCCAACGGTTTGTCGGCATCGTGCGTCGGTTGTGTAACCAATGCACAAATCGGGTCCATTGACGGGGCAAAGGTTACCGGAACTGTTGCCAACGCAACTAATGCAACAAACGCAACAACGGCGACGGATTCTCAACAACTCGGCGGCGTCGCGGCGAGCCAATACCTGCAAACGAATGGCAACGGCTCAGGTCTGACAAATCTTAATGCGGGCAGCATAACCGCAGGCACGCTCAGCAACTCGCGGCTGGGCCAGATACCGACCGCCAACATCGCCGATTCGGCGGTGACCTCGCCAAAGATCGCAAGCGGACAGGTGGTCAAAGGCGTGACCGTCGGAGCAACTACTCTAACTGACAACGTGACGCTAACAGCGGGATCAAACATAACCATCACACCGGCTGGCAACACGCTGACAATCGCCTCGACAAGCGGCGGTGTCGGCGGCAGCGGCATGCCGAACCGTATTCCACTGTGGAACGGTGTCGGCACCACGATTGGCGATTCCGCGATCACGCAGAACGGCAACGGTGTGCAATTGCCAAACGGCGTTCAACTTGGCGTGGGCGCACAGGGAAATAATGTTGCATTTGGCTCACCCAACGGGGAAACAGGAATGACCATCGCGGGCGCCAGCGGCAGGGCCGATGTCAGGTTCGACGGCGCGACGCTGAAACTAGTGGCGGGCGGGGGTGGCTTGGTGCCGCCGTCAACCAACGGGATCGCGATTGACACGCAGGGCTTAGTCGGAATTGGCACAAATACGCCGCAGGCGAAGCTGGCCGTGAACGCGGGTGGGAGCGGCGGCGAGGTACGCTTCAGCGCGCCCAGCGGGGAATCCGGAATGTCGATAGTCGGCACGAACCGGGCGGACGTGCGTTTTGACGGGCAGACGTTGAAACTCCTCGCTGGCCCGGGGACTGGGGCAATGGCTTCGACAAATGGGATCAACATTAACGGGTTGGGTAATGTCGGCATCGGCACGACGACGCCCGCGCATCGGCTCAGCCTGATTGGTGGGCCGCCGTGGACATCCTTCGCCTTCACGGGCGCGTTGGAGTTGGGGAATACATCGGCGATTGGCTGGCGGGCAAATGCCGCCGGTAATCGCTTCGGCATCGGGCAGACCAATGGCGGACTCGTCTTCCTCGCCACCTTAAGCGATCCGGGCACGACCGGCAGTCCGGCTAACTACGTTATGGTCATCAACGATAACGGCAACATCACGCAGCCGATCAACAATAATGGTTTGGTCAAGGCAATGGTGATGAGCAGCGGTGACGGTATTTTGCGCTGCTATAATGGAATCACAAATTCATCAACCGGAAACTGCGGATTTACCTTAACTCAACCTCTTATTGGCGTTACACGTATCAACTTCGGATTTCCAGTCTCCGGTCGTTTTGTCTCCGTTAGTGCCGAGTACAATGGTGGTGCTGGCAACTCTAATGTAGGCGCAAATTACCGATTCTTCGACGCCACGTCCGTAGAGGTCTTCCGCCACTTTTCAGGTAGCACGCAAACCGCCAATCTCGAATTCACGCTAATCATGTATTGATGCGGCTGATGAGTTGTGCGAGATATAAACGCTGCCGCAAACATTCGGCAAAATGCCGGCAAGCAATAGGAGAAAATGAACGATGAAAAATCGAAAAATTAAATTCGCGGCGGCATCGAGATCGTCCGGCGTCTGCGCCCTATCAGTTTCGGAGGCGTAGATAGTCCCTGAAAGGGACAAATATAATAGCGTCGGGAGCATCCCGACGAGTTTCGAAAAGACTGAGAACCGTCCCCGAAAAGGACGAATATCAATCGGTTTCGCCCATCTGTCCCTTTCAGGGACAGAATCTGTTTAGGTTCGTCGGGCGTCGGATTTCACTAGGGCACTATTACATACGTCCCTTTCAGGGACAGAAGAGGTTTAAGAACAATGAATAAAACATGCTTATCTATATGTCTTGTTAGCATAATCTTGTCGATGCTGATGCCGATATTTGCCCAGTCTGGCGGGACATTCCTAATACAAAAGTCAGTGATCGCCGGCGGCGGCGGAAATTCCACGGGCGCCGCATTCGTGCTCGACGGCACGATCGGTGAGTCTGTGGCCGGCGCCACCTCATCGGGCGGAATATTCCAGTTGGGCGGCGGATTTTGGGGCGGAGGAACGTCGGCGGCTTCGACCGCGTCAATATCCGGACGCATCTTTGCCTCGGACGGCGTACTCGGTCTCAGAAACGCGGCCGTTTTGCTCATTGATCCGCAGGGCGTTGTTCGAACGACAACGACCAGCTCGTTCGGGTTTTATGCATTTGATAATGTCGCAACGGGTTCGAGCTACACGCTCCGTGTCTCCTCAAGACGCTTTCGCTATCAGCCACGGACCGTTCAACTGTCGGGCGATCTGACGAATCTGGATTTTGTCGGGCTGGAATAAGTTCCGGTGCTTCGGGGGATAATAGAATTTGCCGCAAAAGTGCGCAAAAGACGCAAAAATGAAACTAATAGTTTTGTGCTTTTATGCAGCAGATCGTTTTAACCCTAATTTACGCCGCCCAGGTCGTGAGCCATGTCGCGAAGTTTGTCCACGTGTCGGTCGTCGAGATCATTATTCTCAGCGGATATGACGCGATCATTATCAATGCTCCAATCAGGAACACGACGTTCAACTTGCGGTTTCGCCAGGTGTCGTAAATAAGCAGGCCGATCGCGATGACGGTCGGGACGCCGAAAAAGAAAAGTGGGCCTAACGACTGAAGCGTTTCGATTGGAAACCGGCCGACGGCGGGCGGTAGAAAATTGAGCACGGTCAACAGCATCAGGCGTTTGTGATTCGCCGGACGCTTGCGGTAGTAGATCGCTCCGCTAAAAAGTACCGCAAACATCAACAGGTCGAAGAATGGCACAACGGCAAAAGCAACTGGCGGTATGCCGGGCGGGGTTGATGGCGAACCGAATTTAAGCGCCGCGACCATTGTGAAAAATCCGGCGGCGATTATCGCTATCGAGAGCGCAATGCCGAGCATTCCCATCTTCATGTGAAGGCGGGCATTTTTGGCGCGGATCAGCCAAACCTGAACAATAAAAAAGCCGACCCACAGTGTCATCAGCAAACCGTGAACATGGACGAGCAGCGACGGCACGGGCGGATTGCCAAACGCGAACTTGAGATAGTACGTCCGTGCAAAACCGATCACGACAATTATCGGAAAAAGGATCGCGGCCGCCGCAAACAGCCTGCGATCCGCGCGCCTCCAGTCAAAGGGTTCATTCATTGCCATAAATGTTCTTCTCCATTGTTTGGGTTTGTCAGAACTACCGTCCGTAGCGGGTAGTTCTGACCTGTGACTAAAAATTTAAGCGGACGCCGGCCCCGGTCGCGGGAACACGAATGACCGGTTTTCGGTCTTCCGCGAGAAAGCCCTGAAGTACGAAAAGTTTGACGATGGTTCGTGTGTCGCTGCGGCTAAAGCGTCCGGACAGTACGCTCATTCGCTCAAGATCGGCTTTTCCGAGCATCTGAAATTGCGGGATATATCGAAATAACAATACGCTCGTACCGCCTCCGACGCTTGTCGCAAAATTGCCGTTCAATTTCATAACGAGCTCACCTTTCTTAAAGGTTCGGTCGCGCTTGTTGTATTTGCTCAGAACGGCCGACGCCTGAACGATGTCGTTAAATTCGTTTATAATCGGCTCGAACATGCGAAACGCCGTGTCCGCGTCAACCGTCGCATAACCTTTGATGACCTCCATGATGTCGCCAAGGTCGTCTTCGTCCTCCGGAAAGTCTTTGGTCAGCGCTTTGGCGTCCGTCATCAGGTTTTTCGCCGTCTCAATATCCTTTTCCGTGCCCTTTTTCTGAACCTGTGTCGCCAGAGCCACGAGACGCTGAATCTGCATTTTTCTATTCGTCATAGCGCCGATAAAACGGCGTGCGTCGTCCACCTTTCCCGCTGCCGTCGCCCGGCCGATGCGTGCCGAGTCAAATTGTTCCTGTGCGTTTGCCCGCATTTTTTCGTCCGGGATTTGATCGATCAGCTTTTTCGCCCGCGCCTCGTCGGTGACCTGTCCGATCTTGTTAGCCAACAGCGGATAGAGCATCCTCTTGTCGTTTTCATTTGTCAGTTTCGAGAGCTGTGCAAGCAGATCCTCCGGCGTTGAGTTCGGGTCCCACGCTTTCTGCATGTTCATCGCGGCTTTCATCTCCGTCGGCACGTTTTTTTTATTCTCCGCATCGCGTTGTTTTAGCAGACCGATCCTTTCGGGTACAAATTTCTCAAGTACCGGTATCGATTGCGTAACCATCATCGTCGTCATCATCGATTTTGAAGGTTGCAGCAATGCGTTGAGCAGCTTATTGGCGAGGTCTTTTAGCGATGCGTCGGTAAACGCGAACGGCTTGACTTTTGATTCGGTTGCCTGGGCGGGCCGCGAACCGGTCTGAAGAAAGCTAAGCGCGGTGCGAAGATCCTCCTGGCTCCTGGCCATATCCGCGTCGGCAAGCTTTGCGATCACCTCGGCACCGAGTTCGTCGGCCTTTTTCGTGTCCTTTTCATTTAGCCGCTGTAAGAGAGGTATCAGGCTGTTCGTGACGGATTTTGCCATGCTGTCTTTTATCAGCTTGACCAGTTTGTCAGGATCGCTGCCCGCCGCGAGCTGAGAAAGACGCTGCTCGAGGCCAGTCTCCTGCATGGTCCGGATTTTATCCATGTTGAGTCCCATTGAACCAATATCGGGCTGGGTATCCGTCGCGACAGCCGCTTTTGCCATTGCGTCGGCGAGCTTTGCGGAGCGTGTCTGGAGCAGTATCTCGAGCGCAAGGTCGGCGTCATTCTTAGAAATGAGGTTTACCACATCGGAGCGCGGGTCCGAAGGGTCCATCATTGACGTGATTGCATCAGTGATTCCCTCGATCGACAGTGCCATCGTTTCTCTCTCGGCCTCGGCATTGTAAGTAACTATCTCGGCTGCCGAGTTGCGAAACAGCTCGCGCGAGTGTTTTTCATCAATTTTCCAATAGAGATCACCGGCGAGCGCGTAAACGATCGCTCGATTTTGCGCAAGCCGCAGCCCCGCCGCGTCCGAGACAGCCTCATCAAGCATTTGCACAACCCGTTCGTCCAATTCCTTCTTTTTCTTGGCCGTGTCAGTGGCCGAATCGCTCGGCTGCGTTTGGGCAAAGGCAAAGGCGCACATAAGCATTAATATTGACGTTAAAAAGACAAGCTTTCGAAGTCGCATGGGTCAGCTCCCGTGAAATGATGTGGAATTGGACGCGTGGAATTATACCATAAGATATTGCGCGTCAGAACCGTCCGCGGTGGCGGGTAGTTCTGCCTATATGCCGTAACGCATGAATATCTCTCGACGTGCCTCGACCATTTCGGGCGGAAAGCCTTCGTCGTCGATCAACTCGTCAATCGAACCTCTTTCGATCGATGCCGTCGGTATCAGCGAACATAGTGCAAAAAGGTCGGCCTCGCGTTCCTTTCGCGTACGCCGGCCGACGCCGTGAAAGTTGGCGGATGCACCTGACTCGGGCGTGTAGAGCAGAAAGTGGCCGAGTTCGTGAAACAGCACCACGAGCTTTTGCGGCCCCGCCAGACCGCTGTTAACCGCGATGTAATCCTTTCCCATCACGCGATAGTAAAATCCACCCGTGCGGAGCGGCATCTCGGTCACTTTGACCCTAAAGCGTTTACAGAGCCGGTAAAAATCGTTCTCGGAGAGCAACCGCTCGTTCCAGCCGATACAGAGCTTTGAAATTTTGTCAGTGAGAAATCGCATCGAGATGAGAAGTGTGCTACTCGTGCAACATTGTATCGCAAATACTTCCATTTGCACATATCCGAACCCGTCCGGATGTCTCTATTTCCAACATTGCGTTCTTTACACCTCGGCGTTAAACCCTCCCTCTATAATGAGCGGTCGAGAACGCGTTTGGCGTCTAGCACGGCAGCGACGCGGTCCTCGATTGAAAAGGTTTCCCATCCGCGAAAGAATACGATGCCGTAATCCTGCGGATACTCGCGGCCCTCGTGGTGAAACCACTCGCTCATCACGGCCTGCGGGTCGTTAAGTTTTAGAACGGCGGCCTCAACGTCGAACGCATCGCGAAAATCGACATTTTTGAGATCGCTGACGACCTCTTCGCTAAGAGTGGCCAGCTTTTGGTCAACGATCTCAGAGATCCTTTCTTCCAAAAATTTGCCGAGGCCGATCGGTGGACGCTGTCCGCCATACATATCGCCGACTCCGGTCAAGAGCCAATTTAGAGACACGCTCGTTTCATTGGCGATCTTTATTAGCACTTCCGGTGCCGGGAGCCGGCCAAGATAATAGTTGCGGACCGTCGCATGTGGAATTTTTAGCTGCCTTGCCACCTCGGCCATCGAAGCTCCGTCAAATGCTTTTTTTAGCCGAAAAACGAAATCTTTGTTCATAAACGGTATGTAACGTACGTTTTGTTTGTAACAGCAGATGTTAACATTCACATTCTGAGATTTAAAATCTAAAACCTTAAATTTTTGGTGGGCTGGAATTTAAGTCTCAGGAACTCTTGCGATCAAAACCAACGCATCAATGATTTTACGAAGGTATCTAAGGGTTCATCGCTTAACCACGCTTTTTTTCACGCAAAGACTGCCGAATTTATACAAAATGATCGCAAACTTCCCAAAGGGCTCCCGGCATGCAACACTTTGTAAACTTGACATAACAGCACTCGGAAACGTATATTCTGAAATTCGGTCCTTGCGAAAAATGTCGTCAAAGCGCTGGATTCCACTCCGCCGGTACTCCAAAACGGTATTTTCAAAATAAGCCGCCCTAGCTCAGTTGGTAGAGCATTCGATTCGTAATCGAAAGGTCGAGAGTTCGAATCTCTTGGGCGGCTCCATATATAACCCTAGTAAAAACAGACTTTTACCGTATCTATTGAAATGGCTCGTAGGATCCATTTTTCCGTCTGCACACATTTCTGCACACATTTGTGTGTCAAGCAAAACCCTAAGGCAAGAGTGTTTTGGATTTTGGGAAGGGAAAATTGTGCAAGGCACCCTACCGCCAGAGGTGGTGTGTCGTTCCGCCAATAAACTTTTTTATTTACAAACCTAAAGAGTCTTTGTCGGTTAAGTAGCGAAGGACGCGTAAGAGCCGAGATTGATTGATTCCATGTCGCAGGTTCCAAGATGGAATGTGTCCCCGCACACTAGTAGTTTGACTTCGGTTGCAAAAAGACACAACATATGGTAGTCTTATTTTAGAAGTTATCTACGTGGCAATCGCGGCAATTCAGCTATTGGCCACATGCAACATACCACTTAACTTCCTTTTACACACAAAGAAACCCGACAACCAAATTTCCCGAAGTTTTCACCAAACCCGAAGCCGCAACATGGCTAAGGGTCTACCGAAACAACTCTTCAGCATGTTCGCTTCGCGGAGAGATTAGGTTCTCTGGTCTAGGCGGCTGGAGCGTAGTGTATCCCCCTAAAAAATTTGGCTGACTACCTTACTTATCGCGAACGTGCGGCTTTAGTAATCGCTGAGTAAACATCTATCAAACAATCCCAGATCGCATCAACCGGCATCAAGCCTAGGATGGTTCGATCTCAACAGTCCCGTCTATTAGACGGTTGGTACCGGTATGTTCCCGGTTGGTAGGAACGTAAAATCTAATACAAAACAATATGGAAAACTCCCAGGAACCCAAGAAAATTATTCCACAGGAATACAATATGAAATGTCTCCCTGACTCAAAGTTAGACATAGCATCCGCTCCGATCGCGAACCCTTCAAATAATGACCCGATCGATGTTTTTAGTGCTATCCTAAAGAAATTAAAACCCATCGACTTTCGCGCAGCAGGCCAATTAGACCCTCATGACACTCTCACGTCAAAAAATGAAGTCGTAATAATCATTAGGCAGATACTCGAAGCCGCCGGCGAGCTTCATCTAGGATTGTGTTCCAGCGAGCAGCAAATTCATGAATATAACGGCTGCTTCTGGAACAGGGTAAATGGAGACGAATTTCAAAATTTCCTCGCCAAAGCATCACTACAGCTCGGAATCGATAAACTATCAGCTTCGCATCATCATTTTCAAGAACAACTTAAAAAACAGTTCTTGTCGAGCGCGGCTCAGGCGTTCCCCTCACCGAATCCGGGAAGAACGCTTATCAATCTTCGTAACGGTACGTTTGAGATCGTTGGGCGACGTAAAATCCTTCGCGAGCCAAGGGCATCGGACTTCTTACGTTATCAGCTGCCATTCTCATACCTGCCGAGTGCGACTTGCGCTCAATGGAACCGCTTTCTGGACGAGGTGTTACCCGATAACGCTAGTCAAGATGTGTTGGCCGAATATTTCGCATACGTTCTAACGGATTTGCAACTCCAAAAAGTTCTATTTCTCTATGGCTCGGGTGCAAATGGCAAAAGCGTGGTATCAAACGTAATGAGCGCTATATTTGGCGAAGAGAACGTTTCGCACTATGAACTATCACAGTTGGGCAAGGAAACACATCTAGCCATGATCGCTGACAAGCTTTTGAACTATTCTTCGGAACTGTCGCGGCGATTCGATCAGGAGCTCTTCAAGAAGTTGGCGTGCGGTGAGCCCGTTGCAGTTCGCCATCTATATGGGCATCCATACACAATGTCTCGATATGGGAAACTGGCTTTCAACTGCAATGCATTGCCGCGCGAAAACGATCAAAACGAGGCTTTCTACCGACGACTATTGCCGATACCTTTCCCGACCTCCGTCCCAAAGGATAAGAGAGATACCAACCTCGCAAAGAAGATCATCGAGAACGAGCTTCCCGGCGTTTTTAACTGGGTTCTGATGGGGCTTGACCGGCTCATCAAAAACGGTGAATTCTCTGAATGTAGTGAGTCCGACCAATTGCTTCAGGACTATAGAGACAACTCCGACATCGTTAAAGAATTCCTAGCTGAGGCCGGGTATCAAAAGACTTTCCAGCGATCCGATTTCACTACCCTCCAGATGGTCTATGAAGACTTCGCAACCTTCTGCAAAAAAGCCGGTGAGCAACCGATTCCCCGCAGTGCCTTTCGACCGCGTTTAGAAGAAAATGGCTTGGATTGTCCGAAAACAAAGATCGGCCGGATCGTACTTGCAAAACCTCGTTGTAAATTTTGAAGTAATTAGTGGGTGACGGAGGTGACGTTGTTAACTATTAACTATAAATTTAAACTATTCATAAAAAGAATTATGGATAGAGAAATGAACGTTAGACGTCATCTCCGTCACCATCTTCCCCCGGTTCAATGCTTTGCCTGGCGTCCAACTCGAACGGCCGGAAACCTTTCGAGTAAGTGTGTTGGGCGAGAGGACGAACAGTTAAGACAACAGACAGGAAAAAGATTTTTAAAATAGGATAAAAACACGCCAACCCTTTCAAATCGGCGAATATTAAATGTAATTACCTTTTTTTTTCAAACAGTCATTCCCATAGCGGTAGCGCCAAATAACACCCTAGCCAATTCGAAATTATCTAATAACAAATTATTATGATATTTTGCGTTTTCTTTTTGTCTCTCTCTTAATTTTTGATGAGTCATCAACCGTATGCTACAAACATTCCACTACATTAGTCTTGGTAAACCCCTTCGTTTACTAGTCTTTTTGCCTCCCTACAACTCGTATAACGGCTTCGCGTACCGAGTATAAGACGGACAACATTCTAGTTCGTTATCTTTCGTCACTTTATTTCACTTGGTTAATTCTTGATTGCCCATTCACATTAATACTAAAAGAGATCCTAACGATTCAACCAAGTTTTTGTTAGGTATATTGGTAGCCCGTGGTTTCTGGCAACTCCGCTGGGGTTTCCGAGGCAGAATTTGACGGGGATAGGTTACTAAATCCGTTGAAATTTTTCTATGTCCACTTGATGTTCGCTCACGTGTGAGGGTAAGAAGTAAATAAAGCTTTACTTTTGGAACCAAATCCAACCTAATGTCTATTATCAGACGCCTCAAGTTTCGGTTCCAGAATCCCGGAAGTAGTTGATTCTAAAAAAGATACCCCCTATACCCCCAAATTACAGAAGACATTTCTTGTTTCATGGGGTAATGTCCGCGAAAAAATTTGCTAAAGGGCCCGAATCGGCGACCACCTACTTACCGTGAGCGGTAATTGGACGGGGGTAGATCTGGTTTGAACAGTTAGGATAGAGGTACAATAAAACCTAGGAACACGGCCATCGGCCGGCCACTGACTACCGTTAGCGACAGGCAAAATAGAAAACACTTTATGAAAAATTTAGGAAGAAAATACGCTAAGGGGGGATAATACTACGGAGATATTTTACTTCAAGCAGTACCCGACCGTTCTTAACTACCCGAATCAAATGGCTACAATCGAGAAACTCCGACGAGTTTTTCGCGGCGGTTACCAACAAGTTATCAGGGGACCGGGTGCACGCCACATAGAGTAGGTGACGTACCATGTTGTAAACTTCTTCGAGATCAGCCTCGTCTACAACTGTTTCGATTCGAGCTTGGGATGGAATTATTTCGTCGTCATACGCCGTCACAACGACAGCCCGGAATTCGAGTCTTTTTGCCAGATGCATGGTACCGACGGACGTATGTCCAAAAGTGGTTTCGACCTGCTTATCAAGAATCTTGCACATCAGTCCCGTTTGTTCAACCGCTGAAATATCACGATCCAACTCAGCCTCAGACCTGACAAATACACTTATCTGATGAGGCTGCCACCTTCTTTCCACAAGCCGGAAAGCCATTGAGCAACTCCACTAATCTCATCTTCCGTCGAATCAAAATCGATGATCTCCGGCGATGGGCTGTTAAAGACGGATACGGTACCCGGGCGGTCTTCCGTAATGCCGTCAACGTCCGACACCTCGGGTCCGAGAAGGCGGTCGGACTGGACTCTGGCCTGATGCGACTTGCGGTAGTTGATCTTCAGGCCCCGCGAGCGTCCGCGAATATCGACGCCGAGCGACAGCCCTGAAAACGTCTGTTGAAATATCCTTCGTCCGAGATCGCCCCCAAAAAATAAACTGTTTAGTCGTCCCCCGTCCAAGGCGGTGATGAAGAATTTTTCAAGTCCGATCGAGTGGGCCGTGTCACTAATCTTTTACCTTTCATTCTTCATTCATAATTCACCATCCTCTACTTGACTTTCGAATTTAAAGCCTTAAGAATTCCACTAATCAATTTAGGAAATAAGGCTCCGATTTTAGTTTTAAGATTGCGCCTTTGCGAATCCGGAATTTTCCTCGCGGCTCCTCGACCAAGTACCGCAACGCCTAATCCCGACCGCTCCGGTTTCACGGTTCGAGCCGTAGCAGGTGAGCACCCGGAGAAAAAGGCAATTTATTTTTAAATAATTTGAGCCCTTTTTTCACGCTTTGTCGCATTTAAGTACGAAGGGACTTTTTTAAGAAAACTGCAAGGGGTGTCAAAAAGCGATTTTTTGAATATCTCAAGCCGTGTTTTCCACGAATTCCAGAGACAAGATGTCAGAAAATAGAAGTCAGCTGTAGAGCATTAAAGCCATGTCAAAAAATCAATCGTCGTTCCGTCTCATCGTTGTAACCTTTGCCATCATCGCGATCTCGGTCGTAACAGCGACCGCCGCCCCGCGATTCGCGTTTCTTGATTCGGTCAAGGAATATTTTGGCTCCGCACCGGTACAAACCAGCGTCTTAGAAGTGAAAGCGCCAAAAACGAATGCTCCGCTGACGGTCTACACCAGCGCGGGCTCGGGCGACTGGGGTACGGCCTCAACGTGGACCCCAAACGGCGTTCCTGGTTTGAACGACGATGTGACTATTCTGAACACACACATCGTCACCGTCAGCAGCAACCAGAGCGTGCACAATCTGACGGTCAATACCGGCGGTACGCTGACGATCAATAACGCAGTCACCCTAACCGGGAATGGCTCGACCACGGCTGCTACGATGACTCTTGGTTTCAACAACGCTCGGGTCATCGGCAGCGGGACATTTCGCACGCAAGGCACGGTGGCTTTAACTCTTAACAGCGACCCGGCGAATGCGGCGGGCTTCGGATTGCAAGTGCCATTGGAGATCGTCAGCGGCACGACCACGCTGAACAGCGCCAACTTTCCCGCCTTGGTCTTTAACCAGACCTTGACGGTTGACTCTGGCACAACGTTCACTTTGGGCAGGCATCTGACACTGAATGCCAATCTGACTAATAACGGCACGATCAATACCTGCTGCTCTGGCGGAAATTTCTCCTACACCGGAGCCACGCTCAATAATACCGGGACAATCAACGTCTCCGATTTCTATTTTGCACTCGCGGGGACACAGACACTCAGCGGCTTGGGCACTTTCGCCGGCACCACGAATTTCCACGTCCAGGGCGGGACAACGCTTGTCATTCCAAGCGCCACTTCGATCGGCGGCAATCTGTTCGAGATCGCGACCAACGGGACACTGACTCTGAATGCCAATCTGACCTACACGGGCACGACTTTTCAACTTGATTTCAACAACGCGCTGGTCAATGGCGCGGGTACGCTGCGAATGAACGGAACTACCCAAAACCTGACCTTTAACAGCGACCCGGTGAATCTGGCGAGCGCCGGATTGCAAGTGCCGTTGGAGATCGTCAGCGGCACGACCACGCTGAACAGCGCCAACTTTAACGCCTTGGTCTTTAATCAGACGTTGACGGTTGACTCTGGCACAACGTTCACTTTGGGTAGGCATCTGACGCTGAATGCCAATTTGACCAACAACGGCACGATCAATAGCTGCTGTTCCGGTGGAATTTTCTCCTTCTCCGGTGTCACGCTTAGCAATACTGGTATAATCTCAACCTCAACCTTCAACTTTACTCTTACCGGCACTACGACCGTTTCGGGTTCTGGAAGCTTTGCCAGCAACAACACTGCCACCATTAATGGCGGCACGACCGTCCAACTCGGCAGCGATCACCAGTTTGGCTTCCTTACAAATAATGGAACTCTAAACATGACCCCGGGCCGAACGCTAAAACTTTCCGGCGGCGGCGGTCCGCTGCCCATCACAAATAACGGCACGATCACGCAGGACGCTAATAGTACGTTTGAATACGACGGTACGACAGCACAGGGAGTGCAGACCACCAATATCACGTACAACAATTTAAAGATCAATAACGCAGCCGGCGTTTCGGTTGGCGGCCCACCCACCTCCGTTCTTGGAACTTTGACATTGGCTTTGGGAGTGCTTACGACAAATGGCAATCTCACGATGGCAAATAACTCGACCATCGCGAGAAGCCTTGGCACGATTTCCGCAACGCCTCTCGCCGCAGGTGTCTACAACGTACTGTATTTCGGCACTACGGCGATCACGACCGGACCAGAGCTGCCGGTGAGTACCACCGTGCTCAATAATCTGACGATCAACGCCGCCGCGGGCGTCACCTTGAGTGCCAACGCACAGGCCAACGGCACGCTCACGCTGACAAGCGGCAATTTAACAACTAGCGTTGCCAACCTGCTTGCTGTTGCCAATACCGCGGCGAATGCGATCTCCGGCGGCTCGGCTTCGTCCTATATCAATGGCCCAATGGCACGCATGCTGCCCGCTAGCCTTGCGTCAGGCAGTACATACGTTTTCCCCGTAGGTAAGGGGTCGTTTAATCCATTTGAAATGGTCAACCCGACGACCAGTATTGCGGCTACTATTCAAGCCGTAGTAAATGACGGCAGCTCAGGCGGAACGCCGGGTATCGGAATAAGTACGCTAAAGACGAATCGTTTCTGGCAGGCAAGTGTCACATCGGGATCGTTTACCAATACATCAGTACGACTTACCGATTCGACGGTCGCCGCGACCAACCTCATTGGCAAATCAGCGACACAGGGCGGAGCGTACGATTCGATCGGCGGAACCGTGTCCAACCCGACGATCTTGTCAAATACTATAACTTCATTCAGTTTCTTCAATATCGGATTGCCGCCGCCGCCGACGATCACAGTCGTAGGCGGCCCGCTCAACTTCAGCCCGGTCACTGTTGGCAATGCTTCGGCACCTCTGACATATACGGTATCCGGAACGAACCTGACAAATGACATTGTGATCAGTGCTCCGACAGATTTTCAGGTCTCAACGAACGCGACTTCGGGCTTCGGCTCGACAGTTACCCTCGCGCAGGCCGGCGGATCGGTCGCAACAACGACTATTTATGTCCGGTTTGCCCCTGGCAGCGCCGGAGCCAAGACCGGCAACGTTGCGAACACAAGCACAAATGCAACAACGGTGAACGTAGCCGTTACAGGCACTGGAAATCCAGCAGTCTGCACCGCTCCGCCGAGCGGAATGGTTGCGTGGTATCCGGGCGACGGCAACGCACAGGATGTCCAAGGGCCGACGTTTGAGAACGGCACGCTGCAAGGCGGAACTACATTTGTAGCGGGCAAGGTCGGACAGGCGTTTAGCTTTGACGGCAGCACCGGCTACGTTTCGGTACCGGACAACGCGATACTTGATCCCGCCTCGGCTATCTCAGTCGATGCCTGGGTCAAAACAACCGTTGCGACCGGCTTCTTTGGCGTGGTCAGCAAGTACACACACGATGGCGTCAATACGGACGATGCGTACAATCTGTCGATCCTGGACGGCGCGGCCTACTGGCAGGTCTCGACTACCGGAAATCTGAGTGGCTTGTCCTTAATCTCAGGTTCGATCGCCGACGGCCTGTGGCACCATCTCGCCGGAACATACGACAGTACAACGGGCGCCCAAAAACTGTACATCGACGGCGTTGAGGCGGCTTCGGGCACGTCGAGCGGAACGGTCAAACCTGGTAATGGCTTAAATCTCCAGTTGGGTGCCTCGGACTTTGGCGCAGGACCGACGCGCCCCTTGGCCGGCCAGATTGACGAAGCCGAGATATTTGACAACGCTCTGACGCCGACACAAATATTGGCAATCTACACGGCCGGCACGGCCGGCAAGTGCGAGCCCGAGATCGCCGTCGAGCAGCCGTTGGGTACGGATCTGACGGACAATGTTTCGACGGTTGATTATGGAAATCAAACTATTTCGACGACGAGTGCGGCTAAGACATTCACGATTAAGAATATCGGTCCCGCAGCTTTAAATGTCGGAGCGGTCACTGTTGACGGCACGAATTCCGCAGATTTTGCGGTGAATACGTTGGGAATGAGTGCGACAGTCGCTCCAGCCAGCAACACGACATTTACAGTCAAGTTTACACCCGGTGCGGCGGGTGCCCGCAGCGCGGCTCTGCATATCGCCAATAACGATTCGAACGAAAATCCGTTTGATATAGGCCTGACAGGTAATGGGCTTCCGCCGCCGGCCGTTAGCTCAACGAGCCCGACAGACGGCGCCACAGGCGTTGCCGTCAACAGCACGATCGCGGTCACATTCAATCAGGCCATGAATCCGGCCACGATCACGGCCCAGCCGACGACCGGGGCATGTACCGGCACGGTCCAGGTGTCGAAGGCGAGCGATAACTTCAGCACCTGCATCGGCCTCACCGCGCCGACAACGGGCGATAATATCACCTTTAGCTCGACGCCGAGTCCGCTATTGGCGATCATTACAACCTATAAGATACGCGTTACGACGGGGGCTCAGAGCGCTCTCGGAGCACCGCCTGCGTCGCAATTTACACAGGCGACCGGGTTTACGACGGCGTCGTCGGATTACACCGTCACGACGACCGGCAGCGCCATTGTAGTAACGGATGTTTCAGGCAACGCCGATACGCTCGCAATCACAGAGCCGAGCGCCGGCAATATCAAGTTTGCCGTCGCGGGCCGCACTTTCTCGGTTGACGGCGGAGCATTTACGACTGGCGATTCGGGGACGATCTCGCGCACAGGCGAAAATAGTATTACGGTCAATCAGGGCGGCGGCGACGATATATGCAACGTTGGTGCCTTTACCGGCACGCTGCCGAGCATGACCATCAACGGTGATGCGGGCAACGACACCGTTAATTTCAACGGAGCCATTACGTTTGCGGCAAACGCCAATCTGGACGTCGATCTGCAGAACGACACCGGCACACCCGGTACCGACGCGGTGAGCGCTTCGGCGGCCGTGGCCACATCGGGCACGGGGACGATCACGATCCGCGTGAGCAAGAATGTGGTGATGAGCAGCGGTGCGAGCTTTAGCTCCACCAACGGCAACATCATCATCGAGGCCAACCAACAGGCAGTGGCGACGACGGGCACGTTTGCCGGCATCGATGTCAATGGAGCTACGGTTCAGGCGACCGGCACTGGCGTCGTGACCGTCAATGGACGCGGCGGCACTGTCGGCGCGGGTAATGGCGGGGTGCTTGTGCGCGGCGGCGGGCTGGTTAAAGGGGGAGCGACCTCGGGCTCGATGACCACCGATGTCCTCGGCACCGGCGGGTCGGGCGGAAGTAACCCGCACGGCGTGGATGTCGAGCCTTCGTCGACGGTGACATCATTTGGCGGCGACGTTCGGGTGAGAGGTTTTGCGGGAACCAGTACGAGTGCGAATAATTACGGCGTTATCCCGGTCAACGGCGGCTTGATCACATCAGGCGGCAACGGAAACGTGGTCGTTCAGGGCACCGGCGGCACGAACGCGAGCGGCGGAAACGTCGGCGTGATCCCACACCAAAGCGGAACGATAACGTCCGCTGGCACCGGAACGGTCACCGTGACCGGAACGGGCGGCAATGGATCGAACAGTTTTGGCGTCCAAATATTCCGCGATGGTCGCATCACTTCGAGCGGCGCGGGCGCTGTCGCAGTCACCGGCACCGGCGGCCCGGGGAGCAATTTCGGCGTTTTTGTCAACGCGCTCGACAACAACGCTAACGGCGCTCGCATCAACTCGGGCGGCGGGCCCATCACGGTGACCGGCACGGGGACGGGCGGCAACCTCGGCATCGTCCTTGGCGGCGGCGGTACGAACAGTATTACGTCGGTCGGCAACGCGCCGATTACTCTCATTGCCGACACCATGACACTCGACGGCACTGGCACTAATAGCGTGAACTCCGGTTCCGGTACGACCACCATTCGGCAACTAACCAACGGCAAGACGATCGATATGGGCGGTGCCGACAGCGGCACCCAGCTCGGCCTCACAAACACCGAGCTGAACAAGGTCGCATCCACCAGCACACTGCAGATCGGCGACGGCAATACGGGAGCCGTTAACGTCAGCGGCGTTATTTCGCAGACCAAGACCACGAATATTTTCTCGACGGGTACGACGGTACTCAACGGCGGCGACCTCGGAATATTTGGCACCGTCAACAGCACACTCACCGCGAACAGCGGCGGTGTTGTCCGCCCGGGAGCAAGCCCTGGCGTCATCAACAGC
>JAYUDV010000318.1:0-8944 GCA_043739565.1 Chloracidobacterium sp. | reverse complement strand
AACGGCAAATCGCCGCAATCGCCTTCTCCGGAGTCGGGAGAAATGCTGATCAGCATGAAGCACATTTGGAAGACGTACCAAATGGGCAATGAGGAACTACATGCCCTTCGCGATGTTTCGTTTGAGGTAAAGAGGAACGAATATCTCGCGATCATCGGCCCGTCGGGTTCGGGCAAATCGACTCTGATGAATCTGATCGGTTGTCTCGACAGCCCAAGCCAGGGAGAATATTGGATCAATGGTAATCTTGTCTCGGATATGACCGACGACCAGCTCGCACGCATCCGAAATAAAGAGATCGGTTTTGTCTTTCAGACGTTTAATCTGCTCGCCCGGGCGACCGCGCTGCACAATGTCGAGCTGCCGCTTATTTATGCGGGAATGCGTGCCGGTGAACGCCACGATCAGGCTCAGGCAGCTCTCGCTTCGGTTGAACTGGGCGACCGTGTAATGCATCGTCCGAATGAGCTCTCGGGCGGCCAACGGCAGCGCGTCGCGATTGCCCGCGCCCTCGTAAACCATCCGTCGATACTGCTAGCCGACGAGCCGACAGGTGCTCTTGATTCGAAGACAAGCGTCGAGATCATGCATCTTTTTGAAAAACTCCATGAAGATGGCAACACGATTATTGTTGTCACCCACGAACCGGACATTGCCGCACGAGCTCATCGCATCATCACGATTCGCGACGGACTTATCGAAAAAGACGAACGCATCAAATAATGGAAACGATACCGTCATACGTTGAGGTCGTTTTTGTTCTCACGACGTTGGCGACGCTCGCTTTTTTGATTCAAGCGATCAAATCCGCAGGACTTAAATCTCTCGGCTCCAAAATTTTACTCTTTGTTTTACCGCTCTGGATCATTTTTCAAGCCGTATTAGCGATCGGCGGTTTTTATCAAAATGAAAACTCGGTGCCGCCGCGGCTTGCTCTTTTTGGCGTCCTTCCCGCGGTCGTCACGATTTCTATCTACTTTATTTTCTTTCGATCAAGCTTTATCGACCGTATCCCGCTGCGGCTGCTGACGTCTATACATGTTGTGCGAATCCCAGTCGAACTAACGCTTTTCTGGCTTTTTGTCGCTAAACAGGTTCCACAAGTGATGACATTCGAGGGGAGAAATTTTGATATTTTGGCGGGTTTTCTGGCGGTAATTGTTTATTTCGCTGCTTTTCGCGGACGCCGGGTCAATCGCGCTCTATTGATCGCTTTTAACATCGTTGGTGTGATATTGCTCGTTAATATTGTTTCCATCGCGGTCATGTCTTTGCCATCACCGCTTCAGCAGATAGCATTTGACCAGCCAAACCGCGCAGTCATGTTTTTCCCGTATATTTGGCTGCCGACGATCATTGTGCCAGTCGTTCTATTCGCCCATCTGGCAGCCCTGTGGCGGCTTGTTGGCAAACGCGATCAACTTTTGTAAATCATACCGTATACTCTAAAGCATGGGCATTTTCGGCACTCTTCGCCTGCTCAACGAATCGTTTCGGCTTGCGCTGCTGAGCCTCCGGGCGAATAAGCTTCGCACGATTCTCACGCTGCTCGGCGTGATTGTCGGCGTCACTTCGGTGATCGCCGTTATTACGATCATCAGCGGCCTCGATAAAACGGTCGCAACCGCATTTTCGTCGCAAGGTTCGACGGTCTTCAGCGTTTCAAAACGTCCGCTCGTCATCACATCCCGCGAAGATTTTATTAAATTCAACAAGCGAAAAGACGTTACAAAAAACGACGCCGAGGTTATTCAAAGAGTTTGTCGCGGGTGCGACCGGGTTGGCATGGCGGTAAACGGCTTGGGCCTGGTTAAGTTTGCGGATAACAAATCGGAGAACGTGAGCGTTCGCGGGCTGACGCCTGTCATGTTCGACATCGAAAACACGACCATTCAGGCCGGCCGGCGTTGGACCGATCAGGAAGCTAATGGCGGACGGGATGTGTGTGTCATTGGCACCGATCTGCTCGAAAACGTATTCAACGGGCGCTCGGCTGCATCGGTGGCCGGTGAAGTGATCCGCGTTGATGGAATTCCCTACCAAATCGTCGGTGTGGCGGATTCATTCGGGAAAGTTCTCGGCTTTTCGCGTGACAATTTCGTGTATATACCGTTCGAGGCAGGACAGCGAAAATTCGGTTCTCGCAATTCGATAACGATCCATATTCAGGTAGATGATTCCGCGAATTTTGAGGCAACAAAAGATGAAGTCCGGTCGATTATGCGCAATCGGCGCTGGAAAACTTTCGCCGATGACGACGACGGCTTTTCGGTCGAATCGCAGGATGCTTTTCTTTCGATCTATAAGAGTGCGACGTCCGGTATTTACGCCGCGACCATCGCTGTTGCTGCTGTTTCTCTCGTAGTTGGCGGTATTGTTGTGATGAATATCATGCTCGTATCGGTCACCGAGCGGACAAAAGAGATCGGCCTTAGAAAAGCGGTCGGAGCACGCAGACGCGACATTTTGCAGCAGTTTTTGATCGAGGCGGTTACCGTCACGGCGGTTGGAGGGGCAATAGGCGTGATCGTAGGCTATGGGCTTGCTTACCTCCTGTCGTTCGCGATGGGATTTCCCGTGTCGATCCGGCTGCAATCGGCGGTGATGGGCGTGGGAGTTTCGCTCGTGGTTGGTATCACCAGCGGCCTTTATCCCGCGATGCGGGCCTCAAAGCTCGACCCGATTGAGGCAATGCGTAACGAATAGGCGATATGACGATAATCATTCTGAGAGAGTCGGCCAAAATGGCGTTTGACACACTACGCAAGAATAAGCTGCGCTCGTCTCTAACGATACTTGGCGTCACAGTTGGCGTCGTTACGATCCTTGCTATGGTGTCGATTATCCAGGGCCTCAACCGTTCATTCTCCGATCAGATCGAATCCCTCGGTTCGAACACTATTTTTATCGCCAAATTCGACCCCAGCTTTGGCAAGCCGCCGGGACAGGAAGAGCGGCAACGCAAAGAACTGACGATCGAAGACGCCAATGCCTTAAGAAGTGAGGTGTCAACGGCGGTCGGCGTGTCGCCGATTCAGCGGGAGATCGCAGTAACGATCCGATATAAGGACAAGCAATCGGACACGCCGATACTTATCGGTGCGACGCCTTATTATGAATTCACTCATTCGCAATACATCAGTTACGGCAGATTTATTATCGACAGCGACGTAAACGAACGTTCGAATGTGGCCGTGCTGGGCCGCGATCTGGTCAAGGTGCTTTTTCCCAATGACGAGGATCCGATCGGTGCCGAGATCAAGATCGGCGGAAACCCTTTCCGCGTCGTCGGTGTAATGAGCGAGCTTGGTTCATTTTTTGGTCAATCGCGTGACAATATCGCCTTCATACCGCTTACTACGAATCAAAAATACTATCCGCGTATCGATCCGCCGGCCACGATCTTCGCGATCATAATCCGTCCGCGCACCCGTGCCGACGTCAAGCAAACGATAGACGAAACACGAGACATTCTGCGGGTTCGGCGCGAGGTAAAATACGGCGAAAAGGACAATTTCGGTATCTCGTCGCAGGACGCTCTGCTCGACATTTACAATCAACTAACCGGAGCGACGTATCTCGTGTTGACCGCGATCTCGGCGGTGGCATTGATGATCGGCGGAATTGGCGTGATGAATATCATGCTTGTTTCGGTCACGGAGCGAACCAAGGAAATCGGAATCCGGAAAGCGGTCGGTGCGACACGCTCCGGCATATTGTCACAATTTCTGATCGAAGCCGTCATACTAACGGCGATCGGCGGCGCCATCGGCGTCGCTATTGGTGAGATACTCAGCGTCGTAATAAACACCTACTCGCCGCTGCCCGCCTTTATACCGATTTGGGCCATAATTCTCGGTCTCATCGCATCGGCCGGCGTCGGCGTTGTCTTTGGTGTTTTTCCCGCGTGGAAAGCGGCTAACCTCAATCCTATAGATGCGTTACGGTTTGAATAGACGTGATTTGGGGGGAAACTTTTGGGTACCGCGCGTCGTAAGATACATTTGCATTCTATAACCTGAAAGGGCATGAATTTTACCGAAACGATCAAACTCGCATTTTCAGCTATCTGGGCCCACAAGCTAAGGTCATTTCTGACGCTGTTGGGAATGATAATCGGCGTGACGGCCTTTATGATCGTTTTGTCGCTACTTCAGGGTTTCAACACCTACGTCGACGAAAAGATCGCCGGGATCGGGTCGAATTCATTCACCGTCAGGCGTTTTAGCTTTGACGATTTTAAGGATACAGACAGCATAGCCACGGCTCAGCGAAGGAATAAAGAACTCTCATTCGACGAGATGGATTTTATTCGCGAGCATGCTCAGTTGATCGGGTTGATCGGCGCCAAAGCCGGGAACATGTCACGCGAGATCAAAGCTAAAGGGATATCGCTGCCAGACGTCCAGATTACGGGCGCCGAACCCATTACCGCTATCATCGACAAGCTGGACATTGCGGAGGGGCGTTTCTTTTCCGATCCGGAGAACGATAATGGTGCCCGCGTTGCATATGTCGGCTCCGACGTTTCGACGAAACTGTATCCGGCCGGTGACGCTCTCGGTAATGAATTCACGATCTCTGGTATTCCATACCGTATCATTGGCATTCAAACGACAAAAGGTACGATCTTTGGCCAGCCGCAGGATAATTTTGTCACGCTGCCCCTAAAAACCTTCGGTTCGGCGTTCGGCGGGCTGACCCGTCAGCGGGCGCCCTATTTTGTCGTTACCGCAAAAACGGATAAGGTTTTTAACGATGCCGTCGAAGAGGTGCGAACCTTGATGCGTATAAAGCGCAAGCAGGGGTTTGGCGAAAAGGACACCTTTGGCATCCTGACGCCGGACGCTATCACGGGCATCCGCGATAAGATACTGGGGCCGATCTTTATCGTTATCATAGCGGTACCCGGAATTGCCCTTATTGTCGGAGCGATCGTAATTATGAACATCATGCTGGTCGCGGTCAGCGAACGAACACGCGAGATTGGGATCAGGAAAAGCCTCGGGGCCAGACAGGCAGACATCTTAAAGCAGTTTTTGTCAGAATCGATTGCGCTGTCGGCGATCGGCGGCTTTATCGGGCTGGTACTGGCGGAACTGGCCGGAATCGCGATCACCCAGTTTTTCTTTCAGACCCGGATATCTATCGTCGCCGCTATTTTTGCGATAGGTTTTTCCGGCATAGTGGGTGCGCTGGCGGGCCTTTACCCCGCGTGGAAGGCGGCGAGGTTAGATCCTATTGAGGCGTTGAGGGCGGACTAGACATATGAATCTTTTGACCCGACCATTCTACGAGAATTTTAAGATGGCGATCGACACGCTGCGGGGCAATAAATTCCGCTCGTTTTTAACGGTCCTGGGCGTAGTCGTCGGCGTCATCACAGTCATGTTGATCTCCTCGTTTATTAGCGGAATCAAGGTCGCGGTAGAAAAGCAGGTCGAATCATTTGGTACGAATTCGATTTTTCTATACAAAAGAGACATCGGCATCCACACCAGCCAGCCGTCACGAGAGGAGCGCATGCGCAAGCCGCTGACGATGGGTGACGCGGCAGCTATCTCAAATTTACAGTCGATCGATGCGGCAGTGCCGTATCTCGATATTTCAAATAATTTTTTTGGACAAAAGATCACCGTGACCGGCCAGAACGGTAAAACATCGTCTTCCATTCAATTAAAAGGGACCCTGCCTGAGGCCGAAAAGGCTCCGGGCGAGGTCCTGATCGAAGGGCGGTGGTTCTCTCCGGCTGAAAACGAGACAAAAACAAATGTCTGCCTGATCGGCGACTCGGTACGGGACGCTTATTTTCCCTATTCCTCGCCGATAGGCTCGACGATTGAGATCAGCGGCAATGAATTTCGGATAATCGGCCTGCTTCAAAAGCGCGAGCAGCTTTTTGGCGGCGGCGGCGGTAACAACGATCAGTCGAACATAATCTACATGCCGATGGGAGCGGCTCAAAAGCTTAAGCCAAATGCGGACGACCTTTTTATTCTCGCCGTTGCCCGCGATGGCCAACTCGACAAGGCAAAGGACGATGTACAGGATCTGATGAGACAGCGGCGACAGGTCAATTTCGGCGAGAAAAATAATTTTGCGATGGAGACGGCAGCAAGTCTCATCGAGCAGTTTTCGGCGATCACCAACGGTGTGTTCCTGGCGATGATCGTCATCTCGTCGGTCGGGTTGATGATCGGCGGTATCGGCGTCATGAATATCATGCTCGTGTCGGTTACCGAGCGAACCCGCGAAATCGGTATTCGCAAGGCGATGGGTGCAAAACAGAGCGATATTCTTCTTCAATTTCTGATCGAGGCCGCAACGCTGACGGGGTTTGGAGGTGTCATCGGCCTCTTGATAGGTTGGCTGCTTACATTACTTGTCCGATTGATCATGCCCACCTATGTTCCCCTGTGGGCTCCTGTTGCCGGATTTGTGGCCAGCGTCGGTATCGGCATAATTTTCGGGCTGTTCCCGGCGTGGAAAGCAGCCCGTCTGGACCCTATCGAAGCACTGCGATACGAGTAGAGTTCTAGAAAAATAATGCCGCGATCACCTTAAACGCGATCCCAATAATTCCGACCATTAAGACAACGGCCCAGGCCGCGCCCGACGATATCTTAGCCACTCGCTGAAGACCAATTGCCGCCAAGACCCAACCCCATATCGCGAATAGGTCAAACCCACCTAACAGCGCAGCAACCGCCGGCATCGTTTTGCCGTCGACCAGAAAACCAAGATTCGCCTTTAAGAGACCGCCTTGACTTGTCGCAAGATCAATATCGTCCGCCGACTTTAGAAAGAGAACGATGAGGTTTCCTAGTGTAAAAACGATTGCGGGAGGCAAACTCGAGTAAACCCAGACCGACACACCACCGAGGAATTTGCCCGTTCCGCCCATCGCGTTGGCCCCCAGCCAATAGATCAGCCCGCCGAGTAGAAAAATTATCGCGACTACAATTGGGGTTGCGCCGTAGGTTATGTATTTGAAAATCGGTGCGGCCTGCTGCTCGATGACCTTCTCTTTTTGTTCATTCGTCAGGTCTTGGGTGCGTTTGCTCGCCTCTATACGCGCTCGGACGATCTTATCCATACCAAACTTCTCAACGAAGGCTATTTGAAACACTGATATGACGAGCAGTACGAGAATGCCGGCGATAATAAATCTCGGTTTTCGGCGCATATCGTCGAAAACGTTGCCCGGTTCGATAAACACATTTCCGATTGTCGCGATTTCGGACATTTTCGGCTCCTCGGCGGGAGCCGCGACTTTTGGTGCGGGCGGGGAGGGTTCCATCAATTCATTTTCATCCATTGTAGTTTCTCCTTAATTTCGAATAAGAACGCCGAAACTGCCGGCTCCGATCACGTTAAGAGTTAATATAAATCTGATTTCATCCATTATTACGCGCTTTATTTATATACGTTTCATGTTTTTACGCCGCCGGGGCATTATCGTATCCGTCGGCACGAATACACGCGGCGAAATGTCCCGGTTTAAGCTCGCGTAACTCAGGTTCGACCGCCGCACATTCGGGTATCGCGATCGGGCAACGCGTTCGGAAACGGCAGCCGGATGGCGGATTTATCGGTGTCGGAACGTCGCCCTTGAGCACGATCCGCTCACGCTTTTGCCTTGGATCCGGGATCGGGATCGCCGACAGCAACGCCTGCGTGTACGGATGCAGCGGCGTTTCGTACAAACTCTCAGCTTTGCAAATCTCGACGATCTTACCCAGATACATCACAGCAACGCGGTCAGAGATATGTTCGACGACCGCCAATCCGTGAGAAATAAACAGATACGTCAGGCCAAATTCGTCCTGCAATTCCTGTAATAAATTGACGACCTGAGCCTGCACCGACACATCCAAAGCCGAAACCGGCTCGTCACAAATAATGAGTTTCGGATTAAGAGCGAGAGCTCGGGCAATGCCGATACGCTGGCGTTGGCCGCCCGAAAATTCGTGCGGGTAGCGATCGGCGTATTTAGGATCAAGCCCGACCTTTTGAAGCAGATCGGCGACACGCTCAGTTTGCTCCGCCTTATTGCCGATGCGATGGATTTTGAGCGGTTCCGAAACGATAGACCGGATACTAAGTCGAGGATTAAGGCTCGCATAAGGATCTTGAAAAATGATCTGCATCTCGCGGCGAAGGGCCTGCATTTCATTATTCGGCAATCCGATAATATTCTTTCCCTCAAAGAGCACTTCCCCGCTTGTCGGTTCCACAAGGCGCAGCAAACACCGACCGACAGTCGATTTACCGCAGCCGGATTCGCCTACAAGTCCAAGAGTTTCACCCGCGGTGAGATGAAATGAAACGTTATCGACGGCCTGAACAACATCGTCACTGTTTTCGACCGCGAAATGCTTGACGAGATTGCGGACATGTAAAAGAGTTTCCGCTTTAATTTCGGGGGCAATTGATGTCATCTACGTTTCCAGTCTTCCCTGATCATCGCCCATCGCTCGTGGTCACGCCATCGGCCGCCGATCTTGAGGTATTTTCGTGAAAAACCCTCCCTTGTAAATTCGTTTCGTCTCAGGACGGCCAGCGAAGGTTCGTTGTCCGGTTGAACGTTCGCCTCGATCCGATGAAGTTTGAGATCCACAAAGGCAAATCGCAGGATTAGCGCGACGGCCTCGGTCATATAGCCCTTTCCAGTAAACGACGCTCCTAAAAGATATCCGAGATAGGCGTTTTGAAAACCTTTTCTAAATATCTGCGACAAAGTGATCGTTCCAGCGATCGCACCATCACTTTTACGACAGATAAAAAACCATTCGGTTGTGTCCTTTTCAGCTTCCGAAAGCAATTGATCGTAGCTGTGCCGGTCGGATTTTGGCTGGGCCAGTCCGCTAAAATGCTTTCGACTCGCCTTATAAAGCGCGATCAATTCGTCGAAATCATTACTCTCCGGCCGCCGCAGATAAAG
>JAYUDV010000317.1:0-8954 GCA_043739565.1 Chloracidobacterium sp. | reverse complement strand
TGGATCGCGATAGATCCGTTTGCCGCGCGGCTGGCAGCGGCGGCGCTGATGGGCATTGGCATCGAATCGCTGCTCGGCCGAAACGCTGGATCCGAAGCGTTCAAAGGAATGCTCCAGCTAAAGCTCATCTGGTCCGCATTCGCCACCGTCGGCCTCGCCTGGTCAACCATCGAAGGCAACCTGAAATACCCCTTCATCGGCTGGCTCCTGACCGGCACCTTTGCGGCCTTCCACGTGCTGTGGTGGTATTGGCTCTTCCGGCTCAAGAGTAGTAAAATAGCGGCCTAGTAGCGAAAAGGTTTTTGCAGGATGCGGATGAGATTTTGGCGGACAGTGGGCATTATTTGGAGCGGGCAGCCATCGAAGATGGCGTTAGCATAAAGCCCCGTGCGTAAACGGTCGTGGCTATGTACCCTTCGGGGAAGCCATCGGACGCGAGCCTGTTCGGAGCCCGGTCGCCATCGCTCTCACTTCGGCAAAGCTGTTCTGAAATAATTTGAGAACAAGTCCAAAGTTTTTTAGGCCTCGTAACAGCTGATTAAAAAGGCATTAGCGGCGATAAACAGACAGAACGGCGAAAACAAAATTCTGTCCCAACGCGCAAAATCCGTATCAGAAACGCTTTTGAAAAAGCCGACATATCGGAAATCGCCGACTGCCCGAAGTAAAAACAACAGCGAAATTACCCAAGTTCCTGAATAGAAAATCCAACTTGGGACAAATGCGCCCCAAATCTTAAGTCGTCCAAGCACTACGAGCATTGCGGCGAAAAGTGCCGCCGCTACTAAGACCGTCATGAAAGCCGAAGGATTAAAAAGATCTTTGCCGCCGACGGTTGGAATCACCGTGACGCTACTAACTCTGCCGCCAGCCGCCCAATACAAATGAAATAAACCCAAGATTGCGAAAATCACCGCTAACAAAATTCCCAAAACATGAATCATATAATTCATTTTCTTCGCGATTCACCACGTTAATCACGAGCAAAACAACTCTCTCTCATACCGCGACCTTCTCCACCCGATTATAGACCTATCTCTTCCACTGCCTCGAAGCCGGCGCACTCGATCATCGAGAGGGTCTCCTGCTTATCATTTTCGCTTTTTTGCTCCGTTCGACCGAAAAGATCGCAATCATTTTTCGAACCAGGTTTATTGCGATTCTTGTTGATCGAAAGAATATTCCTTGGCCAGTCTAGCGACTTTTAGGGCGATTTGTTGGCGTTGTGCGAAATTGGCAACGGTACAAACGTCAGCAGCCTTGCCAACTTCAGAACCGCTGGCGAACAAGACTTCTGCGGCCGATTTGTCGGCTTGAAACAGTTTTGTTGCACGCTCAAGCAATTCCTTCGAAAGGTTTAGTTTAACTTCTAAGTTCTCGAGATCCAGATCTTCAACATCGGTCAACATCTCTATTCGCTCAATCCAGTCGAGCCACGGTGGCAGTTCTGTAGTACCAACAAGTGACTCGGCAAAAAGCACCATGCGCTGGCCTGCAATCAGCAGCAATGCTCGCTCGGCGATTGTGAAATCATATTCTTCATCGGACGATAAAAGTTCTCGAATTACACTTCCATGTAGGTGAGCCGACCACGGCAATTCGGCCCAGTCCTTACGGTTGGCAAAGGCGCGGGCCGATTCAATACTGTCAGGTATTAACACGCTATTCCGTAATTGCAAATTGAACCGAAGCGATCTTGAAGTAAACGTATAAAAGCCCGCATAGGCTTCATCGAAATCTGTCCTGAAATCAGCGCGAGATTTCGCAGAAAGAGGTGAAAGAACAATTGCTAGAGTTCCAACCCAACCGCCGAAATTAAGTGGTGCGTTACTGTATACGAAATCAGCCACCGACGGAAATAGAAACCCGGCGGCAAATCCAAGGACGGCGATGATTACAAACCATACTAATGGGGTGAGCAAAATTCGGCCAATCACCGCAGTTCGTATTTCCCGTTTTGCGACTAAACTGATCGCCCTTGGCAAGCCCAACAAAAGAGGCAATAGAATTTGTGCTGACACGAATATCCCGATAATAAATCCAAGAGGAAACCACAATATGGCGCTAATTCCATATATTGCGGTTGTTACTCCCCATAAGATGCAAAAGGCAACGCCTATTATCGTGTTCATGGGCTTAAGCTCGTCATCGGTGCTGGATACCTTGTAGGAGTTCTACAAAACCCCGGGTTCGCGGGCTACATGCCCAACGCGATTATACACAGTATCCCTTTCCACAGCCTCGAAGCCGGCACGGTGGATCATTTCGATGACCTCCTGCTTGGACATTTTGACCTCGCCGCCGGATTCGACGGAGTAGTCCCGATGGATTGGGACGCGCCGCCGCCGTCACTCGGTTTCAAAGTTTACCTTGTCGTACACATCGTTGAGCGACAGGGGACAATCTATGGCCTCGAGCGTGATGTTGGTATCTAGTCCAGCCGCTTCGGAAAGCATCCAGAAGCCGTCGCCGTGTCTTACATATTTCTCGATGCTAGCGGATCCTTGCGAAATCAGGACATACTCACGCAGACTGTCGATGCTGCGGTAATTTTGGAATTTCTGGCCGCGGTCGTAGCTTTCTGTTGATTCGGAAAGTATCTCGATGATCAAAACGGGGTTAAGGAGCGTATCCAGAACTTCATCTTGAAAGATCGGCTCACCACAAGCCACAACGAGATCAGGATAGGTGTACAAACGGCTGGCCGGAACAAAGACCCGCATATCCGACGGGTAGCCTTCGCAATCTTTGCCCTTGAGCGAACGCTGAATTTCACTACCGACATTGAGAGCGATGATATTGTGGTTTCGCCTCGCGCCGGACATCGCCACGATCAGCCCGTCGCGATATTCGTGTTTTTCGTCTGCGGCCCTCTCAAACGAGAGGAATTCCTCAGGCGACATCTTTCGAGTCGGATTTGGGGTCATAAATTTACCTCACTTTGCAGCGACTTTTTCGACACGATTATACACCGTATCCCTTTCAACCGCCTCGAAGCCCGCATTCTCGATCATCGCGATCATCTCCTGCTTGGCCATTTTGACCTCGCCGTTTTCGACGGCGTAGCTTTCGGTTAGTTCGCCGCCGTCGGTGATGGTGCCGTCGAGGTCGTTGGCGCCGAAATGGAGGGCGGTCTGGGCGGTCTGTTTACCGAGCATGACCCAGTAGGCTTTGATGTGGTCGAAATTGTCGAGCATCAGCCGCGAGACGGCGATGGTCTTTAGGTTATCTACGGCGTCGGGGCCGGGAAGCGACGAGAGAGCAGTGCCGGTCGGGAAAAAGGCGAGCGGGATAAAGCATTGGAAGCCGCCGGTCTTGTCCTGCTGTTCGCGAAGCTTTATGACGTGATCGACGCGATCCTCGATAGATTCGATGTGGCCGTAGAGCATTGTTGCGTTTGTTTTTAGGCCAGCCTTATGGACTTTTCCGGCAAGCTCAAGCCAACGCGGGCCGTCGCATTTGTGGTCGCAGATCCGCGAACGCGTCGGCTCGGCAAAGATCTCGGCACCACCGCCGGGACACGAATCCATCCCGGCGGCGTGCAGCTTATCGATCACGTCCTCGTCCGACATTTTGTAAAACCGTGCCATAAAATCCAGCTCGACCATCGTCAGGGCCTTGAGATGCAGCTTTGGAAACTCACGCTTTAGCGACGAAAAAAGATCGGTGTAATACTCAAACGGCAGTTTGGAATTGAGCCCACCGACAATATGCAGCTCGGTCGCGCCTTCGCCGACCGCCGTCCGCGCAATCTCAATCGCGTCCGTCACCGAATGCGTGTATGCACCCTCGTCGCGAGCACGTTTGTAAAATCCGCAAAATTTGCAGTCGGCAACGCAGATGTTCGTGTGGTTAAAATGCCGGTTGACGTTGTAATACGTCACGCGACCGTGCTTCTTTCGCCGAACTGAATCTGCCAATTTGCCAAGCGCATTAAGATCTTCGGTTGCGAAAAGCGAAAGCCCTTCGTCAAACGTCAACCGCTCGCCATCCTCGACCTTATAAGCGATGTCTATTAATTTTTGATCAAATGAAAACTGCATATTATTTCTCAAACTAATAATCGTTCGGATTCTCTACAGCCAAGCCTTCGCTAACAGCCGCCGCATTCAAGTCAGCATCAGCAGAGAGCAACGTCACAGACGATAGACCCGAAGTAATCCTTTCGCTCTCAGTTTCTAAAGCGGCTGCTAGCTGGACAGCATCATATCCGCGCAAAGCGTATTTCTTAGCCAATTGTGCTGCCTTTTCAGTCAGACTCTCGCTGATCTCTACTTTGCGAAATTGGATAAAAAAATCCTGCTCAAATTTAGAGCGGGAAATGTCAGCGTCGGAGGGCATTATGTGTCCTCCCTTTTCGCGACGCGAAATAGCCGAAACTACTTCAACAAGAGTTATTCGGGCGACATAAATTCGATTGCCATCCTCAGGATCAATAATGGCCGAAACCCATTTTCGAACCAATTTCAGCGACGTAGCGCTTTACAATCGCACTCGAATCGCAAAAGAATGCCGCCATCTACCTACGCTCCCGAATTATTGTTTCCGAAATAGGCTCACCGGTAACCGTGACAGGTTTATAGTCATCATAGCGAGAAAAATCCGTTATCGGCGGCGGCGGTTCGCCGATCACTCCTTTTTTATAGAGATATTGTTCAAACTCATCCTCAGTCATGGTTGGTTTCGATTCTTCTTTTTTTACAAGAAGTGAATCAACTAATTTGCGCACCTTTCGCAAATCTTCCACCGAAAGTGATAGAACTTCGCTGCTTATTTGTTCAATTGTTACTTGCATACTTTTTCAACTTTTTCCTAAATTTTTTTCTGCGATCCTCATCTGAGTTGAATCAAATGAAAGCCGCATCTCTAAAATATAATTCTACCAAGTTATTGTGAATTTTAGCGAGAGTGTTAAACTGTCCGGCTGATGAAAAATCAAACGAAGCCTTTCTGGTAGCAAAAGCTATCAGGAGGCGATATGGCAAAAAAGAAATGGATCGAACTATCCGGCGGGCGAATAAGGCTTTGGAATAAAAGCCGCGGCGAATCAAATTGCCGGTTTTGCGAAGGTGTTCCGCCGCATTGGTACAGAAACTCGCTAAACCGAAAAGACAGATATTTGGCAAAGAAAGCGGTTCGGAGACGAGACGCTCATGCGTTTCCAATGGTCCACCAACACACGGCGAGTTGGTTCTGGTAATACGAATTGCAAGACCGATTCGATACAATATCGATATATGAAATTCGGACAAGTAGAAAATCCTGAAGAGATCGATTTTACGATTCCGGCTGACCATGCGGATACGGGGCGGGTGCTGGCAAAATCGAAAGCTAAAGATCTGAAAATCTATGTCGGCTGTGCCAAATGGAACAAGACCGATCTCAAGAATTTTTATCCGAAAGGCACAAAGGACGAGCTTGGCTATTATTCGACGCAGTTTAACTGTATCGAGCTAAACGCGACGTTTTACAGGCTGTTTCCGGCCAGCACATTTGAGAAATGGCGAGGGGCGACACCAGAGGGATTTAAGTTTTTCCCAAAGCTTGGTCAGGATATTTCTCATTGGGGGCGGCTAAAGGAAACGGACGAACTAGTAAGCCGGTTTGTCGAAAACGCCTCACATTTGCAGGAGAAGCTGGGTGTGCCGTTTTTGCAGATGCACAATAATTTTGGGCCGAAGGATTTTGACCGCGTTCGGGCGTTTGTCGAAAATTGGAAATATGACGTGCCCTTAGCCATCGAGTTTCGGCATACGGATTGGTATAACGATCCGGCAGTCTCAGCCGAGCTTTACGAACTGCTTGAAAAAGCCAACATTACAAATGTCCTTGTCGATACGGCCGGACGGCGCGATCTGATGCATATGCGGCTGACGACGACGACGGCTTTTGTCCGCTGGGTGGGGGCAAATCATCCGACCGACAGAGAGCGTTTGGACGAGTGGGTCGAGCGTATCGCTTCGTGGCGCGATCAGGGTCTTGCGGAGCTTTGCTTTTTTGTCCACCAAAATATCGAGAAAGAGTCGCCGCTGTTGTCGGCATACTTTATTGAGAAATTGAATAAGAAACTCGGCACCGATCTGACGATCCCCAAAACGCTGACTTCAAAACCCGACGATGGCGGGCCTTTGGTTTATTGATTACGAAATGCTCTCGATAATCAGAACAAACTCGGAAAACGAGGATTTCAGATCGCTTGTTACAATGCTGGACGCCGAGCTCGCGATTCGCGACGGCGTGGAGCATGCTTTTTACTCGCAATTCAATCAGATCAACAGTTTGCGAGAGGTTGTTGTTGCTTATCTTGGAGATGAGGCGGTTGGCTGCGGGGCGATAAGAGATTTCGCTGAAGGAACGGCCGAAATTAAGCGGATGTTTGTGAAAGCCGAAAGCCGCGGAAACGGAATCGCCGGAAAGATATTGGGAGAGCTTGAGGCGTGGGCCGGGGAGCTGAATTTCGATGTGTGTGTGCTCGAAACTGGATTCAAGCAGCCCGAGGCGATCGCGTTATATACGAGATCAGGCTACAAAGTGATTCCCAATTACGGACATTATGTCGATGTGGAAAATAGTCTTTGCATGAAAAGATCGATTACAGATCGTGGCTGAAAAGCGTTACGAATTTAAGTCAAAGCGATCTAAGCCGAAAGGGCGACGGGCCTTCTAAAAATTTGGTGATCTTTTAATCAAATTTTTAATTTTGGTACCTTAGTGGGGCGGAAATACACTTTGACAAGGTTTATGGTGTCAAGGCGGGTTCTAAATTATTAACGGTATCAATTTTTGATTCAGAGAATGATTGAATATGGAATCTAAATCTCGTCTTTCGTTGTTTCGCTTTCTAGCCGACTTTGCGATAACGGTGCTCGTTTGTCTAGGCGCTTACCGAACGACGGCGCTGGTCGCGTCGCGGTATGCAGTCGCTCACGGTTTAACTGGCAATTGGGCGGTGAAGACGTCACGGAACGACGGCACATTCTCAAAGGTCTACTTTAATTTGAAACAGGACGGCCCGAAGATCACCGGCACGATCCGCTCGACCCAATTTTTTTACACGATCTTTGAGAGCAGCGGCGACGCTGATAGTTTTACCGTTACCGCGAAAATGCGGGACGGAAACAGTGACCGGACCGTAAAATACGAGGGAAAATTGGTCGGCGACGAACTCCACATGTCAGCTTGCCGTCGTCCCGAGGACAAGCCTACCGCTGCGGATATTTCGGTCCGTTGGGCGGACATTGGTTTTAAAAATAGCGTCGAGAGTGCAAGAGACCTGTTTGAGCACAAGGACTTGCCGATGAGCGGCACGGAATACAAGGCAACCGTTCCCTCACACGGAGTTGTCTTTTTGCGTGTGGGAAAATAGCCGCATTATGAAACGAAGAGAATTTATTTACATTTTAGGGGCACTTCCCTTCGCGGCGAAAGCGCTTGGCTCTTCTCTCGCTGATTACAGCAAGATCGTTTACCCTGGCAAGGACGGCAAGTTGGTCTATATGCCGGACGAGAACGGCAACACCATTCCAGACTTCTCGAATTGCGGTTATATGGGCGGCGGGGTGAAAATACCTGATGTTCCTACCGAAGTCTCGGTCGATCCGGTGCCGGGCGACGCCTGGCCGCTCGTCCAGGCCGCGATCGATAAGGTCTCGGCTATGCCGCCCGATAAGAGCGGTCTCCGTGGAGCCGTGCTACTCAAAAAAGGCACCTATAAGATAGACAAGCCGTTGGTCATCAAAACGAGCGGCATTGTACTTCGCGGCGAGGGAGAGGATGAGAAAGGAACGGTTCTTTTAGCGACACAGAGAAAACAGCATTCGCTGATCGAGATCGCGGGACAAAATTTCGGCAAAACGGTTGGAGCCTCCCGCCAAGTTATAGATAGATATGTGCCGGTTGGGTCTCACACATTCAAACTCGACTCGACCAAGGGTTTGAGCGTCGGCGATCACATTACTGTTCGCCGGATCGGAAATAAAGAATGGATCCATGAGATCGCGATGGACCGGATCAAAGTCCGTCCCGAGGACCCAAGCGGTACTGTACAATGGACTCCGTTCAATCTGGACTTCGACCGTTACATTACCGGCATCAATGGCGATCAGGTCACGATCGATGCGCCGATCGTCTGTGCCATTGAACAGCGTTGGGGCGGCGGCGAGGCTCTGGCCTTTGACGGCGCCGAGCGGATCAGCCAGATCGGTATCGAGAACTTACGCGGCGATTCCGAATTCGATAAAAAGAAAACGGAGATCTACGACGAAGAGAAAAAAGATAAATATTTCTCGGACGAGGAGCACGGGTGGAATTTTATCAATGTGAATTTTGCCGAAAACGTCTGGGTCAGGAATATCACCGCGACACATTTTGGCTACTCGGCCGTCAATGTCCGGCAAGCGAAATGGGTGACCGTTCAGGACAGTAAATGTCTCGATATGGTTTCGGAGATCACCGGCAGCCGCCGGTATTCCTTTAATATCAACGGTCAGATGTGCCTGGTTCAGCGCTGTGAGACTGAGACCGCAAGACATGCTTTTGTACTCGGCAGCCATGTTTGCGGGCCGAACGTCTTTCTAAACTGCAAAGCGACCAATTCATACAACTCAAGCGAGCCGCATCATCGCTGGTCGGTCGGCGGCCTATTTGACAATATCTCAGCACAGATAGCAATACAGGACCGCCAATGGATGGGCAGCGGCCACGGCTGGGCAGGCGCGAACTATGTCGCATGGAATTGCGAGGGGCCGCTCGTCTGTCAAAAGCCGCCTACGGCACAGAATTGGGCCATTGGTCAGGTGGGCGAAAAGCAGCCCGGCGCCTTCGCTCCGCGTCAGGACGGTTACTGGGAATCTAAGGGACATCATGTCACGCCTGAAAGCCTGTATTTGCAGCAGCTTAAGGATCGCCTCGGTCCTGTGGCAGTAAAAAATATCGGAAAATAACTGAATAACGGC